>CAMNBW010000318.1 GCA_946533525.1 uncultured Lachnospiraceae bacterium | reverse complement strand
GCGGAGAAGTGCGTCATATCCTCGAAAAATTCGCTGTTGCGGTTATCCATGTCAATATCCTCGGCTAAAATATATTCGTCAACACCCTCCTCTTCAAGGGTTTTAACGAAAGCGCTTTTAAGCTGCCGGTATTTGGGGTCTTCAGCGAGACGGTAGTAATGGGGCGTTTCGATGAATATAAAACGCTGCCCGTCCTCCCTGCATTTTCTTATAAGCTGTGCCACAGCAGCTCTCTGGTTTTCGTTGAGCTTTTCCTTTCTGAGATCAAAGCTTTCATTTTCAAGATATTCCTTTGAAGAGGCAGGAGTCTCCTCCGTCTTCGCCCCCTTATAATAGCGCGTTGAGTAGACAGGTTCCGTTATGGGATATGTAATAAGGTCGTCCATTCCCGAGGTTACGAAAAACTCATAAAAGGTACTCAGGTCCGTTTCCTCGCTGTCCTTCATGCTCTTCCATAGCTTGAGCTTGGAGGGAAAGGTCAGATCCCAGATGACTCTGGCGTCGGAGATCTTGACCTCCTGGCTTAGAAGCATGGGATTGAGATCGAAGACCATGAGACCGTAGGAATTTCCTCCGGCCATGAGCTCTTCATATTCCGGGATAGTGGCTACGGGCTGGTTTCCCGCATAGGCAATGTCATAGTCCCTTCCGTCGTAGGCCTCGTCCACCATAGGCATATCTATGTTGCAGCGAAAGGTGGAGGAGCCCAGAAAGAGCACATCCAGATCCCCTTCGCGGAGTACGGTCTGTATACCCCTGTTTTTTGCGGGAAGGTAGCAGGAAAACAGGTTTTTAAATATGACGAAGGCGGCAATGACTGCAAGTCCCGCCCCTATGCTGATAAAAGCTTTTTTCATAAAAGCGATCTGAACCCCCTAAAATGCCTGATACAAAAAGTTCGACTGACCGAATACGCCTAAAAGTCCGGTGGCTGCTATCATCGCCGCAGCCAGAACGAGCCTGTGCCGGGACAGACGGTCATCCTGCCTTTCCTCCAGCAGCTCGTAAATAAAGAAACCAAGGATCAGAGCCCCAAGGATAAGGATGGAAGCCACGGCCTGGTTTCCGTTTCCGAAGGGCACAAGAGCCTCTGTCAAAGCGCCGAAGCTCAAAGACAGCCCCCCTGTAAATATCCGCTTAAAAATAAGCCCTGCGTCGGCTATGCTCCCTGCCCGGAAAAAGATATAGCCCAGGCAGACGATAAAAAAGGTCCGCAATGTCTGAAAAATTATTATAAAGCGGTTTTTGGCATTCCATTTGATTTTTTTGCGAAGGCGCTTCATCATTCCGGCTGTCCCTGTGGACACCATCATAATGAGGGCGTAATAGAGCCCCCAGCCAAGGTAGGTAAGGGACGCGCCGTGCCATATGCCGGTGGTGAGCCAGACTACGAAGAGCGGCAGCATCGTCCGAAGGGTTGCTGTTTTTGCCTTTGGCAACATGATTTTAAGCCTGTCGGAGAAGCTCCGGTTAAAGTCCGTCGCCATAAGGGGCACGAAGAGATGATCCCTGAACCATTCGTTTAGGGTAATGTGCCAGCGGCGCCAGTATTCCGGGATGGTCCGGGAAAAATAGGGACGCAGAAAGTTTTCCGCGAGACGTATTCCAAGAATCTCGGAAAGCCCTGCCGCAATGTCCATGTAGCCGGAGAAGTCCGCATAGAGCTCTATGGCGTAGAAAAACACTGCCATGCAAAGCGTCAGTCCCCCGTAGGAGCCCGGCGAGGCAAAGACTGTGTCCACGTAAAACATAAGTCTGCCGGCGATCACGAGCTTTTTGAAATACCCCTTAAGTATCCTGTAGCCCCCGCGCTTGAGCCGATCTGTATCGAAATAGTGGGGCTCGGTAAGCTGCTGCCCCATGGCCTCGTAAGTGCCGATGGGACCCTGGGTTATCTGGGGAAAATAGGAGATAAAAAGGGCGTATTTGAAAATATTGCGCTCGGGCTTTATAACCCCGTTATATACATCCAGGGCGTAGCCTAAGGTCATAAAGGTATAAAAGGATATGCCTAAGGGGACTATTAAAGAGTGGTGACCCGGGATGATATTGTATCTGAAATAAATAAGCAGGCCCAGGTTGATTACAAGGGTCGCTGCCAGACCCTTTCCCGTGCCCTTGAGCATAAAATAATGCGTTGTGATTATGGAGATCAGCAGAAACGGCAGATATACCGGATTTGCAAAGGCATAAAAAACAAGACTTATGATGAGCAGCGTCTTCCACTGGTATTTTACCGGCACCAGAAAATATGCCGCTATGGCTGCAGCGCAGAAAACAGGGAACCAAATGGAAGTAAAGCTCATATTCAGGCTCCGGCCTTTTCGTGAATAAGGTTGATAAATTCTCCCACGTTCTTAAGGCGGACGATCTCTTTGGCGGAAAGCTTCATTTCAAATTCCTCCTCCACCGCAACGATGAGCTCAACGTGGGTCAGGGAATCCCAGGCATCTATATCATCTGCGTTTGTGTCGTCGGTGATAACGATGGTCTCGTCGTCAAACACCTCCCTGAAAACCTTTT
>CAMNBW010000317.1 GCA_946533525.1 uncultured Lachnospiraceae bacterium | reverse complement strand
TTTTTTGAAGGAGGAATGAAAAATGAAAAAAGCAGTAAGAATGATAATGTCACTCGTTCTTACGGCAGCCATGGCAATCTCCATGACGGCCTGTGGTTCTTCCGCAGCAGCTCCTGCGGCGGATACGGCAGCTCCGGCGGCCGAAAGCACAGAGGCAGCGGACGCTGGTGCAGCGGACACCGGCGCAGCAGACACTGGCGCAGCAGAAGCTGCGGCTCCGGCAGCCAGTGGTGAAGCTGAAGGAAAGGTCTTCAATATCTATTGTTGGAACGAGGAGTTTAAGTCGAGGGTAGAGGCACATTATCCCGGCTATGAGGCTGTGGACGCCACAACCGGCAAGATCGGCGATGTTACGGTCAAGTGGGTAATCACTCCCAACCAGAACAACGCTTACCAGAATTTCCTTGACGAGTCACTCTTAAATCAGGAAAATGCAGCTCCCGACGACAGGATCGATATGTTCCTTATCGAGGCTGACTACGCTCTCAAATATGTAGATACCGAGTATACTCTTCCTGTAAAGGATCTTGGAATCACCGATGAAGAGCTTGCAAATCAGTATAAGTACACAAAGGACATCGTTACGGACTCCAACGGAGTGCTCAAGGGCGTTTCGTGGCAGGGCTGTCCCGGTGTCATGATCTACAACCGCGAGGCTGCAAAGGAGATCTTCGGTTCCGACGATCCCGAGACAGTACAGGCAAAGGTTAAGGATTGGGATACTTATAATGCTACGGCAAAAGAGGTTAAGGCAAAGGGCTACAGCATGACTTCATCCTTCTGCGACCCCTATCGTGTATTCTCAAACAATGTTTCCGGACCCTGGGTACAGGACGGCAAGATCGTTATAGACGACAACATCAAAAAGTGGATGGATCTTTCCAAGGAGTGGGTTGACGCAGGAGAGACCAATACCTACGAGCTCTGGGACTCCAATACCTGGGCGAAGGGCTTCTATCCTGAAGGAAAGGTATTCTGCTACTTCGGACCTGCCTGGTTCATCGATTTCTCAATGTCTGCTGACGACGAAGCTTCCATCGCACATGCAGGCGGCTGGGGAGCCTGCGAAGGACCTCAGGGCTATTTCTGGGGCGGCACATGGATCTGCGGCTGCAGCTATTCCGACAACCAGGAGCTCATAGCTGACATCATGCGGCAGATGACCACCAACGAGGAGATCATGACCGAGATAGTTAAGGACGATAATGATTTCGTCAACAACAAGCCGGCTATGGAGGCTATGGCAGCCGATCCCAACTATAAGAACGCTGTTCTCGGCGGACAGAACCCTCTGCCTATGTTCTGTGCCGGTGCTGACAAGATTGATCTTTCGAACCTTTCACAGTATGACCAGACCTGCAACGAGGAGCTGCAGAACGCGATGCGTAACTACTTAAACGGCAACAGTACCTTAGACGAGGCGCTGAACCTCTTCTACACGGCTGTTGAGGAGAAGCATCCTGAATTGACACACTGATCAGAGAGATATATTAAGCGGAACAAACAATTTCGCCTGTTATTAATCGAGCAGGGGGCTCTTCCCCCTACTCGCCCGCGGGGCTGTCAGGTTTCGGCAGCCCCGGTATATTTTAAAGCTTAGCCTGACCGGACTTGGAGGAATACAGATGAAAAAAGGAAAAGTCGTTCAATACAACAAATGGGGCTATATTTTTTTGATCCCCTTTATAGTGGTCTATTTGATATTCCAGTTTGTGCCTCTTGTAAGCACGGTGTGGAATTCTCTTTATGAAAATTACCGGGCGGGGCTTACACAGATCGGTCCCAATTTCGTAGGTCTGGAAAATTTCAAGAGTATCCTGGCAAATCCGGATCTGTGGCTATATACGAAAAATACGCTTATAATGTGGATAATAGGCTTTATTCCACAGATATTGCTTTCACTTCTCCTGGGTGCCTGGTTCACCGACCCTTCGCTTAGATTAAAGGCGCAGGGCTTTTTCAAGACAGTAATATATCTTCCGAATCTTATAATGGCATCGGCCTTTGCAATGCTGTTCTTTACCCTCTTTTCGGTAAACGGACCTATCAACTCCATCCTCATGCAGTTAGGGATCGTCAGCGAGCCCTTCAATTTCCTGCAGAATGCATGGAGTGCCCGCGGACTGGTGGGGCTAATGAACCTCATTATGTGGTTCGGAAATACTACTATCCTGTTAATGGCCGGAATGCTCGGCATAGACCCCTCGCTCTTTGAAGCGGCGCAGGTCGACGGGGCGACCTCCACCCAGATCTTTTTTAAGATAACCCTGCCTCTCCTGCGGCCCATCCTGGTTTATGTGCTGATAACCTCGCTTATCGGCGGTATCCAGATGTTCGATGTTCCCCAGGTTCTGACCAACGGAACCGGAGATCCCATGAGAAGCACCATGACCCTTATCATGTATCTTAACAAGCACCTTTACAGCAAGAACTTCGGTATGGGCGGAGCGCTCTCGGTACTGCTGTTTATCATTACCGCGATCCTAAGCCTGCTGGTATACAGATTCTCGAACGAGAAAAACGCGTAA
>CAMNBW010000316.1 GCA_946533525.1 uncultured Lachnospiraceae bacterium | reverse complement strand
CCATCGGATATGCCGGGGCATTTTCCGTCCGAAGCATACTGCCAAACCCTGAATTTATATGCAAAATACGGAGTCCTGTCCTCATCCGAGATGTAATCCGCAAACCACTTGTCGTACTCCTCGAGCCTCTGCATATCGAGGAGCCTTAGGAAGGTATAGAGATTGCCGTATATCATCGGAGTATACCCGGCGCTCCGTATCCGCTCGCAGAAAGCTATGGCAATATCCGTCCTCTCCTCCTGCGTAAGCTTCAGGGTCCTGGGCTCGGTATCCGGGTTGTCTATCTTTTCTATATCTATGACAACGGGACAGCTTATATCCTTCCCCTCGATACATTCCAGCACAAAGTCGGCTTCCTCTTCGGCCTCTTTAACGTCCGCAGCCTGCGAGAATATATATACACCGAGATCCAGTCCGGCTTCTCCGGCCTCCTCCATATTGCTTTCAAAAGTATCGTCCTTGACTATCTCACCCGACACATAGCCCCTTACGCCGGCTCTTATATAGGCATATTTTACTCCCGAGGCGGCAACCTTCTCCCAGTTGATCTCGCCGTTATATTTTGAAACGTCTATTCCCTTGACAGACTTGACCTCACCATCCGGGACATAGGACATCTGCGCACTGTCCTCATCATATACAAAATATTCACTGACGTATTCGCAGGGGTTCAGGTCCCTGTTGATGTCGAAGAAGACAAACTGCCCGCTGTCCAGTAGCACCTGTTTGTCGGGATATATCTTCTTAAGGACGTTGTAGGTGGAATTCTTTTCTTCAAACAGCCGTATTATCTCAAGCCTTAACTGGTTTTCATCCATTATCCGGGAGTAGAAATCCACGTCCTCGGCAAGCTTCTCGTTTGAGGCGGTCAAAACCTCATTGGATTCTTTAAGCTCACGTACATCCTCGGACATTGACTTGTTCTCGCCGGTAACTTCTCCCAGCTCAAGCTCCTGCTCCTTAATATCCCTAAGAGCCGCCCGATACGCAAGGCCAACAAAAATAAGCAGTATCACAGCAACTGCCGCTATAACCGTCATTACAACGGCATAGGCGGATACCCGCCGGAGTCTTTTGTGTATCGGTTTTTTATTTATCGGTTCCCTGAAATACTCCATGACCTCGTCATTTTACCACAATATCATTGCGAAGGACAAAAAGGATCTTTAAAACAGTTCCGCTTCCACCAGCTTTTCCGCAAGAGGGATGAGCACCTCCACAGGATGGCCTATTATATTGCTGATGTCCACAAGGTCATTGCTTCCGTCAGCATAGGCAATGAGATCCTTTAGCGCCAATGTCTGCTGGTACGTCTCTTTACTCGACATTGTCGGTACCAGTCCCCGTTTTCCCAGCTGGGGCTCCCCAAGCGTCTTTATCCTGTATTTCCGGTTATGCTCCAGAGCCTCGATACATTTGACCATAACATCGAAGGAGCCCTGCAGCCCCTCCGGCGATATGAGGTCAAGATTGTCTGCCGATGTGTGATATTCCGGGTAAATATGATATTTTGAGCGGCAGAAGCATACCATAGGAATATCTACTCCGGGAGCCTGGTACTGCCTCTCATCCGAGCCCCTGCTTATATATGAATAGGAATCGTAGTCCGGGCAATGGTATTTAAGTACATTGTCCAGCACCTTATCTGCCAGCGTATCCGCATATCTCGAGTGTACTATCGAATAGGTCCTGTCGTCTCCGACACAGGTCAGGTTGAAGGCGGCCTTTACCCTTTTTTGCAGAGTCTCGAGATTTCTGCTTATATAGGTTATTGCACCTATAGTCTCCGGCGCAAGAACAAGCCTGTATGAAAAACGGCGCTTTTTCATGGCTGCGATATATTTCGCAAGCTCCGTTATAAGCGAGGGCCCCGAGCACTCGTTGTTTGCCATTGAGGGGTGACAGGTATAGCTCGAAAACATTATCTCGTCTTCAGTTTCCCCGGGAAACAGGATCTCTCCGTAGGTAAGGCTTCCGGGTTCAAGGGTGGAATCGATATATACGTGATAGGTTCCCTCCTCAAGCGCCGTATACTCGTTATACGCGATGCAAAAGCCCCATCTTTCCTTATAATAGCTGGATGCATAGGGAATAAGATCCGGCTGCTCCTTTAAGGTTGTAAGGTGCTCCTTTAACTCCTCCAAAGATACGTCCATGTCCACGGGAACGGAATAGTGCAGAATATTCAGATTGTTTTCCCTGAAACTGCATATCTTTTTCCCTGAAGGGGTAATTATGTATGCGTCATTAATATTCCATTCCTTCGGCACCGTCCAGTCCAAAACCTTTGTTCCGCTGGGAATCTCGAACATGTCGATCTTTATGCTCCCAAGCTCCTCCTGGATCAGCCTGAAAGTTTCCCGGACCCCGTTTCCCGTAATGCTGCGGCAGATGGGAAACATTCTTTCGCAAAGCCCGTACATGCGTTTTCCTTCGTTCAAAACATTATCCGCCTTTCGTTTATATCTTATTTTCATATTTACACATCATTTTTTTCTGCCTATAATTTACACTGTCTATGAATTTCTTGCAATAAA
>CAMNBW010000315.1 GCA_946533525.1 uncultured Lachnospiraceae bacterium | reverse complement strand
CCCGAGGAGCATCAGGTCAGCACGGTCTACGAGGGGTGCGACACCTTCACACAGATGCTGGACAAGGCAGAAAACAAGGGCAAGGGCTACACCAATGTAAAGATCGGAGATCAGGATGTGCTGCTGATGGTGGACCAGACCTACGAATATGAGCCGGGGAAAAATGCGGCCATAGACGCGGAGATCTTTTATTATGCGGATGAGGGCCCGGCATATATGACTTATGTGCAGGCCGGGGGAACGGCGTACCCGCTGGCCGTGAAGGACGGACTGCTCTACGTGGGCGGCAATCATTTCATGATCAAGTATACAATCCGGGGCGACAAGCTGGAGGTGGCCGAGGAGGTGTACGTAAATTATGACTCGGAGGGGAATGCCTCGTATTATTACAGGACCGGGGATTCCTCCTTTGCAGATCACGATGCCGCCGAGGCTGAGGAGGCTTTCAATCGGATGTTCGGTGAACTCGATGAGGAGAGTGTCCTGTTTTTCGACATCATCGGCGGGGCGCAATAAAAAAGGAAAAGGGGAATTATAATGAATCTACAGGAATTTCTGGATAAAATGAACAGCGGGGAAGAGATTGAGGACGGCTCTGATTATCATGTGTATATGATGAAGCTGTCTCAGGAAGCCTTACAGATCACTATGCAAATGAACAATCAGTATCATACGCCTGAGGAGCTGGTTGAATTGATGAGGAAGCTGACAGGGAACAGCTCCTTTCCGGAATTTGGCCTGTTTCCTCCGTTCTACACCGACTGCGGAAAGAATATACATTTTGGCAGCAACGTTTTTGTCAATTCCGGCTGCCGTTTTCAGGATCAGGGCGGAATTTATATCGGAGATAACGCGCTTATCGGGCACAACGCGGTCCTTGCCACGCTTAACCATAACAAGCTGCCGGAGAAACGGGGAAATCTAATCCCCTCGCCGATCCATATAGGAAAGGATGCCTGGTTGGGAGCTAATGTTACAGTCTGCCCCGGCGTAACTATCGGGGATGGCGCTATAATTGCGGCAGGAGCTGTAGTTACGGCGGATGTAGAGCCGGGCGCGACCGTTGGAGGGGTTCCGGCAAAGAAGCTTTGCAAGTAGCTATTAAGGACTGCTGCATTTTCACATACTAAACACATTTTTTTCACTTTTTCTACAGAAATCAGGCGTATCCTCTCGATTATCATCAAGGCGCGTCCAGCGTCTCACAAATAAGGGAGGTAAAGCCTATGAAGAAATTATCCAGGATCAACACAAGGGTTGTACTCAGCGCGATATTGACAGCGACGATGCTTATGACGTCGGCCTGTTCCGTCAGCGTCAACGGCATAGCGGAGGCAGTCCCGGCCGGACAGGAGGCCGCGGCAGAAGAGACTGCGGCTGCGGCGGAGGCTGCTTCGGAAGCTCAGGAGGTCTTTGAAAACAGCGAGGACGGCGGACACGCCATAACTGTTGACGGCGAAACCGCGGAATACAGCGGGATAAAGGTAAGTAAGACCGGTGAGTCCCAGGGAGATGAGGCGGATTTTTACGGCGAGAATTCCGCTATCTTCGCTACAAACGGCGCAGCTCTGACGATAGATAATGCCGATATTGAAACCGCCGGGACCCACGCAAACGCGGTCTTCTCCTACGGCGAAGGCACCACGGTCAATATTTCGGATTCAAATATAGAGACCTCGGGCAACTGCTCCGGCGGCCTCATGACCACGGGCGGCGGCACCATGAACGCCGAAAACCTTACTATTCATACAACGGGCAACTCTTCGGCAGCCATCCGCTCCGACAGAGGCGGCGGCACGGTCAATGTCAGCGGCGGCACCTATACCACTGACGGCAAGGGTTCTCCCGCTATCTATTCCACAGCGGACATTACTGTCTCCGATGCAGAGCTTACTTCCACGACCTCACAGGGTGTTGTGGTAGAGGGAAAGAACAGTGTGGCTCTCGAAAACGTGACGCTCACTGCCGACAACAATCAGAAAAACAGCGATAAATCCGACTATTTCCAGGCGGTCATGATCTATCAGTCCATGTCCGGCGATGCCGACGAGGGTACAGCCGGTTTCAGCATGGAGGGCGGCAGCTTAACTAATGCCAACGGAGATATATTCTTCGTCAACAATACGAGGGCTGTAATTGACCTTAAGGGCGCCCAGATCACCAATAACGGCGACGGCGTATTTTTGCGGGCAGCGGCAGCCGGCTGGGGGAATGAGGGCTCCAACGGCGGGCATGTGGACCTAAATGCCGACGCTCAGGCTATCGACGGCGATATGCTGGTGGACGAAATATCCACCCTCAACCTGTATCTTAAAAACGGCTCTGAATTTAACGGGGCGATCTCTGGTGCCGACGCCTCGGCTGAGGCGGGAAAAGCCGGAGAGGTTTATGTAGAGCTGGATGAGGGCTCCAAGTGGACTCTGACCGGAGACTCCTACATTACGAGCCTGACCTGCGGCGAAGCGTCCATTGACTTAAACGGTCATAAGCTCTACGTGAACGGAGAGGAGTATAAGGAAGGAACGGCTTCCACGGGCGAGGCTGT
>CAMNBW010000314.1 GCA_946533525.1 uncultured Lachnospiraceae bacterium | reverse complement strand
GACTTTACCTTATCGATGGAATTAAGAGAAATTTTAACTGTTTTCATTGTATTAAACCCCCTTTGCTTATATGTTCCTTAATCAGGTTGACTCTATATTATGTTTTGATATATAAAAAGTCAAGCGGGGCAAAGACATACCGTTGCATATTTAATTTATAAGGATTTTCAAGTATGAAGGTAGCGATTCACTCTCTCGGATGTAAAGTAAATACTTTTGAAGCTCAGCAGATGACGGACTCATTCCTGAAAAAGGGCTATGAAATAGTGCCTTTTACCGAAACTGCGGACATTTATATAATAAACACCTGCTCGGTCACGAATATAGCCGACCACAAATCCCGACAGATGCTTCACCGGGCGCGGGCTCTGAACCCCAACGCCATAGTGGTAGCCGCGGGATGCTACGCCAATACGAGAAGCCGCGAGGAGCTTTTGGGCGAGGACGTGGATATAGTCGTTTTGAACGAGGAAAAAAAGGATATTATCGAGATCATCGATAAATACCGGGAGGAGCACAAAAAGGAGGAGGCCGCTATCGAAGCTCCGGTGCTCTCCGAGGGTCTCAGCCCAGTCTCCGAATACGGGAAAACACGGCTCTTCTTCAAGGTTCAGGACGGCTGCAACGCCTTCTGCTCCTACTGCATCATCCCCTATGCCAGGGGGCGGATCAAGAGTCCGCCTGTGGAGGAGATCCTGCGCCTTGCCGGGGACTTTGCCGACAGGGGTTACCGCGAGTTCGTGCTCACGGGTATTCATTTAAGCTCCTACGGACTGGACCGCCCCGAGTCGGGAGAGACCCTGATAACTCTCATAGAAAGGCTTTCGGGTCTCAAGGGCGTGGAGCGCATCCGCCTGGGCTCCCTTGAACCGAAGATAATCACGGAGGACTTTGTAGCCCGGCTGTCGCAGATACCGGAGTTTTGCCCCCATTTCCATCTGTCCCTGCAAAGCGGCTCGGACAGTGTGCTTAAGAGGATGAACCGCCACTATACCACGGAGGAATATTATAAAAGCGTCACTCTGCTAAGGGAGGCCTTTGGTTCACCGGCTATAACCACCGACGTCATCGTGGGCTTTCCCGGAGAGACCGAGGAGGAATTCGAGGAATCCCGGGCCTTTATCGAAAAGGTAAGGTTTTACGAGACCCACGTATTCAAATACTCGAGAAGGCAGGGCACCGCTGCTGACAGGATGGACGGACAGCTTACCAACGCGCAGAAAGCCGCAAGGGAGAAGGTACTGCTGCAGCTGACCGCTAAGAGGAAGCGGCAGTTCGAAGACTCCTTTATTGATGCCGCTCCGGTGGAGGTCCTGTTTGAAGAGGGCTCCCAGGGATATACCCGGGAATATGTACGGGTGCAGTGCCCGTCCGCCGATATACCGGAGGGCGCCATCCTTAAGGGAAAGATTACAGGGCGGTTAAATAATGATATAATGGAATTTGTACCAAACTCGGGCTGTTCTGAGTAGTTATCCAAACACCCACAATATGGAGGAGCATCAGTATCATGGCATTAAAAAAGACAGCACTTATAATGGCAGGGGGACAGGGCACGAGATTCTGGCCCAGAAGCCGCGCAAATTATCCCAAACAGTTCCTTTCGCTGACGGAGGACAACAAGACCCTCATCCAGCTTACCGTTGAAAGGATCCTGCCTTTGGTGTCGATTGAGGACATCTATATTTCCACCAACGAAAAATACGTCTCCATAATCAGGCAGCAGCTCCCGGATATTCCCGAGGAAAATCTGCTGTGCGAGCCCGTTGGCAGGAATACCGCTCCCTGTATAGGTCTCGGGGCGGCGGCCATCTCAAAAAAATACGAGGATGCCATAATGTTCGTCCTCCCGAGCGACCACCTTATTAAATATGACGAACTGTTCAGAAACGTCCTCCAGGACGCCACCGACATCGCCGAGGACGGCGAAAACCTTGTTACCATAGGGATCACGCCGATGTATCCCGAGGTGGGCTACGGCTATGTTAAATTCGTGGACTCCGAGCCCTTCAAACGGGGCTACAAGGTCGAGCAGTTTGCGGAAAAGCCGGATCTGGAGACCGCGAAGCAATATCTTAAAGAGGGACATTATCTATGGAATTCCGGGATGTTCGTCTGGAAGACTTCGAGTATCCTCAATGCCTTTAACAATATAATGCCGGTCCTGCATTCGGGACTTCTGGAAATCAAGGCCTCTCTCGGGACCGAAAAGGAGGACGCCATAATAAAAAGGCTCTTCCCGGACTTTCCTTCAATATCGATTGACTACGGTATTATGGAGAAATCGAAGAATATCTATACCATACCGGGCAACTTCGGCTGGGACGATGTGGGAAGCTGGAATGCCATGGAGCGCACGAGGATTCCCAACGCCGACGACAATATAATCTCGGGCAATATTCTTTCGATCAATACCGAGCACTGCATTATCCAGGGAGATAAGAAGCTCATAGCCTGTGTGGGGCTCGAGGATCTGGTGATAGTTGATACTGACGATGCGATGCTGATATGCTCGAAGGAGCATACTTCCGATATACGCAAGGTCATCGAT
>CAMNBW010000313.1 GCA_946533525.1 uncultured Lachnospiraceae bacterium | reverse complement strand
ATTATCAATATGTAATTGATAAAAAGCATCAATAAAGTCTTTTTAATTGACATAAGATTATTATGTTCACTCGTTCAGGTCGTGACCAGCCGTTCTTATTTGCAGACTATATTGACTATCTTTCCGGGTACGTAGATCTCCTTCACGATATTATCCGTAAGCCACTTCCCCGCTGCCTCCTTGGCCGCCGCTATTACGGTGTCCTTGTCGGCATTTACGTCGATCTTTATCGTAGCCCTCATCTTGCCGTTGATCTGTACCGCGATCTCCCTGGTATTTACCACCAACGCGGCGGCATCGGCCTCGGGCCAGCCGGAAGCAAATACAGAGCCCTCTCCCCCAAGGATCTCATAGATTTCTTCCGCTATATGGGGTGCGAAGGGTGCCAGAAGCCTTGCGAAGGTCCTTAAGGTCTCCTTATCCACCCCTCCATTGGCGCTAAGCTTCGAAAGAGTATTATTAAACTCCATAAAGCCGGACACCACCGTATTTAAGGAGAAGGTCTCCAGTCTCTTCGTTATGGTATCCACGAGCTGGCTTCTTATCGTCTTAAGCTCCGCAGTCTCGGCCACATCCCTGTCCTTGTTGTCCATGACCAGATTCCAGAATTTATTTAAGAAGCGGTTTACCCCGTCTATACCCCTGTCGTCCCACTCGCTGTCGAGTTCGGGAGGCCCTACAAAGAGCTCGTACATCCTTAACGAATCGCAGCCGTAGTCGCGCACCAGGTCGTCGGGAGAAACCACATTTCCCATGGACTTACTCATCTTTACGCCGTTCTTTCCGGTAACCATTCCCTGGTTAAAGAGCTTCTTAAAGGGCTCCTCAAAGTCCACGACACCTATATCGTACAGGAACTTGGTATAAAATCTTGAATATAAAAGGTGGAGCACTGCGTGCTCAACTCCGCCGATATACATATCCACCGGCAGGTATTCATGCGCCTTGGCCTTATCTACGAGCGCCTTGTCGTTCTTATTGTCCACATATCTTAAGAAGTACCAGGACGACCCCGCCCACTGGGGCATGGTATTGGTCTCTCTCTTTGCAGCCTCTCCGCAGACGGGGCACTTGCAGTTTACCCATTCGTCGATAGCGGCCAGGGGGGATTCACCGGTTCCCGTAGGCTCGTATTTTTCCACCTCCGGCAGGGTCAGCGGAAGCTCCTCCTCCGGCACCGGCACAGCTCCGCACTTCGGGCAGTGAACTATCGGTATGGGCTCTCCCCAGTAGCGCTGGCGCGAGAATACCCAGTCTCTTAATTTATAGTTCTTCTTGGCGTGTCCGAAGCCCTTTTCTTCTATTATATGGGGCGCCTTTACCTTAAGCTCGGAGGACTCCATCCCGTTCCACTCGCCGGAATTTATCATAACTCCCGAGGCCTCGGTATAAGCCTCCTCCATGTTTTCGATCTCCTTACCGTCTTTAGCGATGACCTGGACTATGGGAATATCGAATTTCTTTGCGAATTCAAAGTCCCTGTCGTCGTGGGCGGGAACGCACATGATGGCTCCCGTTCCGTAGTCGGCAAGAACATAGTCCGAAAGCCAGATCGGAATCTTTGCCCCGTTCATCGGATTTATCGCATAGGAGCCGGTAAATACTCCTGTCTTTTCCTTATTCTGCAGCCTGTCCACATTGGACTTGTTGGCCGAATCCGTTATATACTGCTCAACCGCGGCGCGGGTCTCGTCCGTCGCAAGGGTGGGTGAAAGCTTATGCTCGGGGGCCAGCACCATAAAGGTCGCTCCGTAGAGGGTATCGGGCCTGGTTGTATATACCGTTATTGCCTCATCCCTTCCGTCTATCTTAAAGTCCACCTCGGCACCGTAGGAGCGCCCTATCCACTCGGTCTGCATCTTCTTGACCTTCTCGGGCCAGTCGAGCTTATCGAGGTCGTCCAAAAGCCTGTCGGCATAGGCGGTTATCTTAAGCATCCACTGCTTCAAGTCCTTCTTGGTAACGTCCGTACCGCAGCGCTCACATTTACCGTTGACCACTTCCTCGTTGGCAAGACCGGTCTTGCAGGAAGGGCACCAGTTTATCGGCATCTCCTTTTCATAGGCCAGACCCTTTTTAAACATCTGGACGAAGATCCACTGGGTCCACTTATAGAACGCGGGATCGGTGGTGTTGACCTCCATATCCCAGTCGTATATGGCCGCGATCTGGTTTATCTGTCTCTTGATGTTTTTTATGTTTTCGGCAGTTGATACCGCGGGATGTATACCCATCTTTATGGCGTAGTTCTCCGCCGGAAGCCCGAAGGCGTCCCATCCCATTGGATGGATAAGATAATGCCCCTTCATCAGCTTATAGCGGCTCCATACATCGGATATGACGTAGCCCCTCCAATGTCCTACATGAAGACCGTTTCCCGAAGGATAGGGAAACATGTCCAGACAGTAATATTTGGGCTTTTTCCCATCCTGCACATTTATGGGATTTTTTGCCCAGTATTTTGTCCACTTATCCTCGATCGCCGCATGATTATACTGCTCGCCCATCAACTCTACCTCTTTTCAATGATTTTTCCTCAGCCGTAAAATTCACATTGCAAG
>CAMNBW010000312.1 GCA_946533525.1 uncultured Lachnospiraceae bacterium | reverse complement strand
GTATCAGGGAAAATGATCAGCAGGTATTTTATTATAATGATTTTTTCCGGACGGATGGTTTTGACAGGGATGGCCTGTATCGCTCTCTATATGCCTATATGGACGAGCACTTGAGCGAACAGAATACGGTAACGGATGAAGCTGAGGAAAATGTATCGACTGCTGTGCCGGAATATGATGAGTCCACGATAGAGGCCTGGGCAGACATTGAAGAGGACTGCTCCTACAGCTTTAAAGATGGAAAGGTATATAAGCTGGTTCCGGTGGACAGGGCCCTTGGCAGCAGCTACTATGTGCTGCTTGGCGTGAAGGGAGAGGGGGCAGAACGGGAGGTTGAGCTTGTAAACCCGGATCCCTTTGTTGGCTCTGGAGGAGAGGCTTCATGGCTTTCATTTTTGGACGACGGGGAGCTGGGGTTTTCGTGCCTTACTTACAACGGCGGGGACGACGCGCTCCTATATAGGACGGAGGACGGGGGAAAGCACTACCGTCAGATCAATTACCCCTCAGCCATGGTGGAGCTGTCCGACGGGACTATATACAATCCCTTTGTGATACCGCAGAGCGTCTGGGAGGAGGATGGGAAGCTGTATATGCTGGCAGCGCAGGGAGCCAACGGGGACTACCACGGAAAGAATAATGAGGGGCGCGTGTCGGGACTTTATGAGTCGGCAGACAGGGGAAAAACCTTTTCCTACGTCGGCGAAAGATATGAGAGTGAGGACAGATAAGGAATATGTTTACCGCAAAGTATTTTGATGAGCTTACAGCCAAAGAAATATATGAGATATTAAAGGCCCGCGCGGCGGTCTTCGTTGTGGAACAGGAAATAGTCTATCAGGATATGGATGATAAGGACTATGACAGCCTGCACGTTTTCTACGAGGAGGACGGGAAGGTCACAGCATATCTGCGAGCCTTTAAGGTCGCCCCGGACGTGGTGAAAATGGGGCGCGTGCTGACCCTTGAGCATGGAAAGGGCCTGGGCGGCAGGCTTTTAAATTACGGCTTAGAAGAGATAAAGCGGAAATACTCGCCGGAGCTAATTACCATCGATTCGCAGTGCCACGCCATCGGGTTCTATGAAAAGGCCGGGTTTAAGGTGTGCTCCGGGGAGTTTCTTGAAGAGGGCATTATGCACGTGAAGATGGAATTAAAGCTATGAGCTTTACGAATATTTATAGTGATTTAAGATAATGAGTGAGGTTGACAGATGAGATTTGTTATACAGGTAGTATCCGAGGCAAATGTAAGCGTTGATGGCATAACGAAGGGAAGTATTGAAAAGGGCTTTCTGGTGCTTGTCGGAGTCGGGCAGGGAGATGATGAAAGGATTGCTGACAAGATGGTGAGCAAGATGCTGGGGTTACGTATCTTTCCGGACGAGAATGGAAAGACGAACCTCTCGCTGGCCGATGTCGGAGGAGAGCTTCTTGTAATATCCCAGTTTACCCTGTACGCGGACTGCAGGAAGGGAAACAGGCCTTCCTTTATAAGGGCAGGAGCCCCGGAGGAAGCCGAGAGGCTCTATGAATATGTTGTAAGTAAGTGCAGGGAGGGCGTGGAAAAGGTAGAGACCGGAGTTTTCGGTGCGGAGATGAAGGTAAGCCTGGTAAACGAAGGACCGTTTACGATCATTTTGGATTCGGATGAGATTGTAAAAAGCTAAGGCTTAATTGGATAAATAAAAAGGTACATGTTACAGGCTGAAAAACACGGAGGAGATGAAATGACATACGCAGTAAGATATTATACAAAGCACTTGCTTAGTGCCGCAGATTTTGTGAAGGAAAGAAAGTAACTGATGAAAAGGAATAACAGGACCAATACGGGCCAAAACATCGCCGGGGCGATCATACTTGCTGTGGGGATAGTGGTCGCCTTCATAATGTTTTATCACTCGAATGTGAAACGTATTGCTTCCCAGAATCAAAGTTATATCGCTGATACGGCTGCTAACAGGGCGGCTGCGCTAAACAGCTTCTTTACGGAAAACATAAATCATATAAATACGGCTTCCACGGCCTTGGAGTTAGAGTGTCTCGGCAGGGGCTTCGATATTTCTGTTTTAAATACCGAAAATAAAGAAGATGTTCCCGAAACTGCCGCCGCCGAGATCCATGATATTCTTTCCATCTATCAGGAGCGTTTTGGCTTTGACTACCTTCGATATGTCGATAAATACGGACGATACTATTCCACACGGGGCATCGGCATACAGGCAGATGTGACGGAGAGGGAATACTATCGCAAAGGCATTGAAGGAGTCTCCGGTATCACATATGTATTGAAGCCTGTTATTGCGACAGAGCGGCAGTTTGGCTTTTATGCACCGGTTTATTCAGGGGACTGGAAGAGCGGGGCTCCGGCAGGGGTTGTTATAGGCTTCTACGGCGAGGAACGGATGAAGGAGCTCATAGCCGTTTCCGTATTCAATTATCCCTGCGATACTGTTTTATGCGACCGGGATGGGACAGTTATACAGAGAACGGGAGAGAATGTCCAATTTGATAATTTTATTGCAGCGGCGCGTGAGGATATTCTCGATATGGACATTCCGGACTTTTCAAA
>CAMNBW010000311.1 GCA_946533525.1 uncultured Lachnospiraceae bacterium | reverse complement strand
AATTCACTGGGTTTTTTGTTTTTTTTACCCGCGGTTTTTATACTTTACTGGATACTGCCGAAGAAATACAGGAATATAGCTCTTCTTTTGATGAGCTATTATTTCTATTTCAGCTGCAACGCCAAATATACCCTCATACTCATTGCCACTACAGCCGTAACCTATTTTGCCGGACTCAGGCTGAGCGAATGCACTGTAGAGAAGAAAAAGAAGGCTTATCTCGTTGCGGGCATAATAATAACAGCCGGTATCCTTGCATTTTTCAAATATTTCGATTTTATATCCGTTTCAATAACAGATTTCTTTAATCTCTTCGGTCTGGGCTTAAACGAGTTTACGTTAAAGCTGGTCCAGCCCATAGGGATAAGCTTCTACACCTTCCAGTCCATAAGCTATATAGCGGATGTGTATAAGGGCAAGACGACTGCGGAGAAGAATCCGCTGCTGTTTGCCCTGTATATCTCGTTTTTCCCGCAGATAATCTCGGGACCCATAGCCCGAACAAATGACCTCCTGCCCCAGTTTAAGGAGCAAAGGGACTTTGATTACGACAATGCCGCACTGGGCTTGCGGATAATGCTATGGGGTTACTTTAAAAAGCTGATAGTCGCAGATACCCTGGGAAGGTATGTGGATCTTATCTACGCAAATGTGCCCTATTATTTCGGAATGACCTTTATAGTGGCATCTTTAATGTATACCTTCCAGATCTACTGCGACTTTTCGGGATACTCGGAGATAGCGCTGGGTACGGCGAAGCTTTTCAACATTGATCTATCGGTCAACTTCAAGGCCTCATATCTTTCCCGGTCGGTCAAGGAATTCTGGTCCAGATGGCATATCTCTCTGTCCACCTGGTTCAGGGACTATGTATATATTCCCCTGGGCGGCAGCAGGTGCTCACAGTGGAGGACGAATCTGAACCTTGTGCTGACCTTCCTTGTGAGCGGCTTATGGCACGGGGCAAACTGGACCTTTATATTCTGGGGAGGGCTCCATGGCCTTTATCAGGTGGGGGAAAAGTACGCGGTGAGGCTCTTTAAGGGCAGGAAGGGCGATAAACCTAAAGAAGCGGAAGGGGGTCGTCTTACCTTTAAGACGGCATTGAAAAACTTCCTGTTATGGCTCATTACCTTTAACGTGGTTTCGATTTTATGGATATTTTTCAGAGCTTCTTCCATTCAGGATGCACTGTTTATCGTCACACACCTGCATAACGGTGTGATCTTTCACTTTGCGGCCTCCTGGGAGAAGATGATGATAGATATGGGTCTTAATGCAGTGGATATTTGGAAGCTGGCGGCCTTTCTGACGGTTATAATGGTCTACGACTTCTTTTCACTTAAACGAGACCTTATGGTGGAATTTAAAAAGCTTCCCGTTGTACCAAGATGGCTGGTATACACCGTACTGACCTCTTTCATAATAGTCTTAAGACTTTATTCGGGTATCAAGCAGAGCTTTATTTACTTTAATTTTTAAAACAATCTGGTGTCCTGACTAACGTGTCAGTACACTGGCAGGATAATAGGGGAAATGAAGAAGTTCATTTTAAAATGTGTAATATTTTTCTGCATAATCGCGGCCATATTTGCCCCCTTCGGGCTCTTTGTGGATCCGTATAATATTTTTCACTGGAGACATATACGCAATAACGGGGTCGAGCCGAATAAGAGCTACGTTAAGATGAGCAACGTACTGGCCAATCCCGAAGCGTTCGATTCCTTTGTCTTCGGCTCTTCGAGGGTGGGTTTTTTTGACGTATCGAGGTTAAAGGACGGAAAATATTACGATATGTCCTATTCCGAGGGTACGCCGGCGGAGCATCTAGGGGACCTTAAGATAATGATCGAGCACGGGATAATCCCGAAGAACGTGACCATGGGAGTGGACGATATTTCCTACTTTGTGGATCCTGCCCTCCACGATGGGCAGCTTTACAGGAAGAGGTTTCCCTGGGACGGAACCTTTACCGACAAGTGCGGCTTTTATCTTAAGTATTTCGATATGATAACCCTTTCCCAGTCCCTGCACGTTATCAGGAATTTCAAGGACAAGGATCCGGGCTACGGGGAGAGGCTTCTGGCAACGGGAACTGAGAGACTGGACATCGAAAGTCACTTTAATTATGAAAATACGGAGCCTACCTGGTCGTCCTATTACAGGCCGAGAAAAGAGGTCTATGAGGAGATAAGGCAGATAAAGGAGCTTTGCCAGGAGTACGGGATTAATCTAAGGATTTTTACCAATCCCGTAAACGGTTATACCTATGCCAAGGCCATAGCCAACGGCTATCTGGAATTTCTCGAGGGTCTGGCGGAGGTGACGGATTATTATAATTTCAGCGGCTTTAATGAGATTACTCTGAATAATGATAATTATTATGAGACCAGCCACTTTAATCCAAGTGTCTCCAACAGAATGATCGACAGGATCTACAATGACCGCATAGATGAGAAGCTTTATGAACAGGGCTTCGGGCGCTATGTTACAAAGGATAATGTGGGTGAGCTCATGGATATTCTTTACGGACAGGCGATTAATTATGACCTGCCGGTCAACACCTATCCCGA
>CAMNBW010000310.1 GCA_946533525.1 uncultured Lachnospiraceae bacterium | reverse complement strand
ACCCTGTAATTATCCTTGTCGATCCTCTCATAGACGGTGGTAATGCCGGAATTGATGACATGCCGCTTGCACATAGCGCAGCAATCCGTATCCTTGACATATTTGCCGTCGGCAGTCTCCTTTCCGACGAGGAACAGCGCTGCCCCGAGAGTCTCCTTGCGGGGAGCGGCGATTATAGCGTTGGCCTCAGCATGAACCGAACGGCAAAGCTCATATCTTTCGCCCCGGGCTACTCCCAGGGACTCCCTCAGGCAGACTCCGAGATCCGTGCAGTTCTTCCTTCCCCTTGGAGCCCCGTTATAGCCCGTGGAGATCACGGAATCATTTGCAACGATCACAGCCCCATACTGCCTTCTAAGGCAGGTGGATCTGGCGAGCACGACCTCCGCAAGATCCAGATAGTAGTTGATCTTATCTCTTCTCATATGAATAATCCCACCAAAATTCATGTTGCAATTCAGCGCACAGCAGGCGCATGACCCGGCGCCGAACAGCAACAAAATTTACTGCTGTTGTGTAATCCGTTTAATCTGATAGAATGTAATGGGTGCGATAAACGAATTAAATTCGTTCACTATAATTTAGCGCGCCGCACAAAAAGGATTATACAAAAAATAGTTATTTATCTCAAGCTACAGAGGAATTGATAATGAGTCTCAAAAATACACTGCCAGACCGCGATAAAAAAATAGTTCGTGTGAGCGAAGTCGGCATAGCCGTCAACGTCGGGTTAGCCGCTTCCAAGGCCATCATAGGTTTTGTGACCAACTCCATTGCGATCACGCTCGATGCGGTCAACAACCTAAGCGACGTGCTAAGCTCCTGCATTACCATATTCGGAGCGAAGTATGCCCAAAAGGCTCCTGACAGGGAGCACCCTCTCGGCCACGGCCGGGCAGAGCAGCTTAGCGCCCTGCTTATTTCGATCATCATCCTCTACGCAGGCCTGACTGCCCTCATAGAATCCGTAAAAAAAATCATCTTTCCCGAGATTCCCAAATATACAGCCCTTTCGATAGCCCTGCTTTTTATTGCGGTCTTCGCAAAGATACTCCTTGCCCTATTCACTGAAAGAGCCGGGAAAAAGCTGAATTCGGAGGCCCTGATAGGCTCCGGAAAGGATGCCGTATCCGATGTTCTGATCTCTGCTTCAACCATCGTGGCCGCCTTTATTTTCATAGTCTTCGGGATCAGTACAGAAGCCTATCTGGGTATCATAATTGCCTGCATAATCATGAAGTCCGGGATTGAGATGTTGTCCAAAACCCTAAGCCAGATCCTCGGAGCCCGTATCAGTCCGGAGCTTTCGCGCAATGTCAAGCGTACCCTCACTGAAAATCCTCTGGTGTATGGCGCTTATGACCTCATGCTCCATAATTATGGCCCGGATAAATATCTCGGCTCTGTTCATATCGAGGTCGAGGAATCCTTAAATGCCGATGAAATAGACGACCTCTCGAGGGAGCTTACACGCAGGGTATATAATGAGCACGGAGTCATGCTGGAAGCTATCGGAATATACGCGGTAAATACCAGCGACCCGCAAACGCTTGAGATGCACAGGAAAATAATGGCCAAGATCCATTCACACGATTATGTCCTTCAGACTCATGGCTTTCATGTGGATTTCAACCCCAACGTCATTTATGCCGATGTCATAATAGATTTTTCGGCACCGGACCGCGCTGCTCTCTGCGAAGAGATACAGCAGGAGATCCGGCAGCTCTATCCTGATTTTGAAGTTAATATGATACTCGATACAGATGTCAGCGATTGATATTGTAGGGTAAAAAGGAGGCGTCCGGTATGATAAAAACAGTTGTATTAGACGATATTTTTGGAATTTCCAAGCTTATAACCGAGCAAAGATACAGAGAGGATCTGGGGCGCTACCGCAGCCTGCATATCTATCGCGGAATGCCGAACGCGGATTTCAGTCTTGTAACCTCCCTGAAACGCTTCTGCAAGGATAAAAGTCAATTCCTGGAGCCGACTATCCTGGAAACCTTTACAAAATACGCGGCTTTGGAGGACCCTTCGATTGAAACCAGCACCTGGAGGCAGATGATCCTCGGACAGCATCACGGCCTGCCCACAAGGCTGCTTGACTGGTCCTTTTCCGCTCTCACGAGCATACACTTTGCGGTAACCGAGAGTAATCTTGACGATATGGACAAGCACGACTGCGTTGTCTGGCGAATAGATGTGGACGAATTACACTCGCTGCTGCCCGACAAATATCAAAGGATCATGGAGCGGTCCAAGACCACTGTGTT
Source organism: uncultured Lachnospiraceae bacterium (assembly GCA_946533525.1). Classification (GTDB taxonomy): domain Bacteria; phylum Bacillota; class Clostridia; order Lachnospirales; family Lachnospiraceae; genus NK4A144. The sequence goes on along the minus strand of CAMNBW010000310.1, from coordinate 297 downwards.
TTCGCTGAAAATGCTCCAGGAGGCCTGCGTAGGGCTGGAGGAATATGACCGTGATATGGACGGAAAGGCCGTTCTTATAGTGGAGCCTCCGTCAATAGAGCCGAGAATTATAAATCAATATTCCTTCTTTTCCATTATTCCGTTAAATATGCCGGATATTATTGCCTTCCTGGATAAGCATACTAATAATACCGTAAAATTTATAATAAAAAAGGAGATCCGTTGGCAGGTGCGGGATCTCCTTGATCAGCTAAATATCAGCGAAAGAATTATTTATCCGGGCCTCGATGGCTTGTC
>CAMNBW010000309.1 GCA_946533525.1 uncultured Lachnospiraceae bacterium | reverse complement strand
CTTAAGATTTAAATAGCTCAGAAAGATTTTCCTGAATTTTAGCTGCGACATCGGGCTTGTTCATAGTATAGATATGGATATGCCCGATGTCGTTTGCCAGAAGGTCTATTATCTGGTCGGTGGCGTAGGCGATTGCAGCCTGCTTCAGTGCCGCCGGTTCTTCAGAAAATTTATCCAATAAAGCTATATAACGCCTGGGAATGAAGGCCTGGGAGAGCTTGATTATCCGCTCCATCTGCCTGGCATTAGTAACAGGCATTATCCCTGCGACCACGGGAACGCTCACCCCCGCCTCCCTCAGTCTGTATAAATAATTATAGAAGATATTGTTGTCAAAGAACATCTGTGTCGTAAGGAATTCACAGCCGGCATCCACCTTGCGTCTGATGTTGTCTATGTCTTCCTGCAGGTTGGCTGCCTCGGGGTGCTTTTCAGGATAGCAGGCGCCTCCGATGCAGAAATCGCCGTATTTTTTTATGATGGGGATAAGCTCGCTGGCATGCTTAAATATCCAGTCTTCGGTGCTCTCAACCCCTTCAGGAAGGTCGCCTCTTAAGGCAAGTATATTTTCTATTCCGGCGCCTGCCAGGTCTTCAACCTGGGTCTTCAGGCTTTCTTCGGAAGCGTTGACGCAGGTAAGGTGGGCAAGAGCGGTAACGCCCTTCTTTTCAATATTTGAGGCTATAGCCGTCGTGTGCTTTCTGGTGCTTCCCGCGGCACCGTAGGTAACGCTCATAAAGTCCGGCTTAAGAGCTGCTATTTCATTGACCGCCGTCTCCACTTTTTCATAAACAGCATCTGTTTTCGGAGGAAAAACCTCGAGGGAGAGGGTACGTGAATGCTCTTTAAATATATCTGTTATCTTCATCTCAGCCTTCCTTTCATATGATGTCAGGATCAAAACTGTTATCCCGGATTGTTCCGCGCTTCGCGCTGCCGTAATCTCAGGGATCATTATATAGTGTTTGACATAAAATTGCAATTTCAGGTGCTTTTGTTGCGGATTTGTCGCGATTTTGCCCTATTTGATAAAAAGTGAGTATTGCAAAATGTTAACATAATTTATATAATAACGCATGTGGCATAACGCTGCTGATTGCGATATTTAGTGGCTGGAGTAATACATTTTGAATACAGGAGAGTCTCTATATAATGGATGAAAATAAAAGTACTTCGGTGATGGATAAGCTCGCCGAAGTTATTGTTGACAGAAGAAAACTTTTTTTCGTTCTGTTTCTGGTGGCTTTTGTCTTCTGCCTTACTACCATAAACAGGGTAGAGGTCGAGAATGACCTTGCACAGTATCTGCCGGAGACCACAGAGACGAGAATGGGTGTGGATATAATGGACAACGAGTTTAAGACCTTCGGGTCGGCCCGTGTCCTCGTGACCAATATCACCTATGACAGAGCGCTTATTTTAGCCCATGGACTCGAAGAAATATACGGGATAAGCTCTGTGGATTTTTACGATGAAAGCGACGAAGATTACAACAATAAGAACATCGAGGATTACTACAAGGATTCTTCTGCTCTTTTCACCCTGTCCTTTGAAGAAGAGGAGGATACTCCCTTAAGCCAGAAGGCTATTGCAGAGGTAAGAAATTACGTCAAGGACTACGATAATTACGTCTATACCACCGTGGATAAGGACGATTCGGCCGAGCTTATAAACGATATTAAATTTATTCTGGTTATCGTGGCCTTTGTTATCCTGGGTGTACTGGTTCTGACTTCGACCACCTATATGGAGATTCCAATCTTCATCGGAACCTTTGTGATGGCCGCAGTTTTAAACAAGGGGACGAATTTCATCTTCGGAACCATCTCATTTATCTCCAATGCGGTGGATGTCATTTTGCAGCTGGCTCTTGCCATTGACTACGCGATAATAATGTTCCACAGGTATATGGAGGAAAGGGAGCGTGGCTACGAGCCCCACGACGCCATGGTGCAGGCTCTTTCCAAGGGTATAATCGAGATCTCCTCCAGTTCCCTTACGACAATAGCGGGTCTCGGTGCCCTCATCTTTATGCAGTATCAGATAGGAAAGGATCTTGGACTTGTACTCATAAAGGCCATCCTCTTTTCGATGCTGACGGTATTCCTTTTCATGCCTTCGCTTATTCTCATGGCTCAAAAATACATCGAGAAAACACGACACAAGAGCTTTGTCCCGGAGATAAATTTATGGGGCAGGCTTATCTTTGCCATAAGATTTATACTGCCGGTCATTTTCCTCGTTACAGTTGGTTTTGCCATTTATTTCTCGGGCAAGTGCCCTTATATCTTTGACGTAAACTCACCGCGTACGGCGAGACAGACGGATTTTATCAAGGCGAAGGACAGGATAGACCAGACCTTTGACGTTGGAAACGTTATGGCAATCGTGCTCCCGGTGGGGGATTACGACAGGGAGTCCCAGGTCATAGGGCGCCTTAAGCAGCTGGATTATGTCGGAGATATAACAGCCCTTGCAAATGTCGAGGTGGGAGACTCGGAGGAATATGTTTTAACGGACGAGGTCAACCCCAGAGAACTGGCGGAGATAGCCGATGTGGATGTAGGGCTCGCCAAGCTCTTATA
>CAMNBW010000308.1 GCA_946533525.1 uncultured Lachnospiraceae bacterium | reverse complement strand
TCGGAAAAAGTCTATCGGAAAAACTGTTTGGAATATACATAAGGTAGTTTCTCATCTCATGTAAAAAGTGTATAACAATCTCCTGAAAATTTTAGGCAGTCGTGTCATGGTATGCGCCATAAGCAAATGCTATAATCCCGACAGTTTAGTTTTTAGGAGGTAGTTTATGTCCAGTCTTTCATTGAAAAACATCTGTAAAGTTTATCCCAACGGCTATGAGGCGGTTAAGGACTTCAACCTTGAGATCGAGGATAAGGAATTTATCATCTTCGTAGGTCCTTCCGGCTGCGGAAAATCCACAACTCTCCGTATGGTGGCGGGTCTTGAGGAGATCTCCTCCGGCGAGCTGCGTATCGACGGCACTCTTGTAAATGACGTGCAGCCCAAGGATCGTGACATCGCCATGGTTTTCCAGAATTACGCGCTTTATCCGCATATGACCGTTTACGACAACATGGCCTTCGGTCTTAAGCTCAGAAAGGTACCGAAGGACGAGATAGACAGGCAGGTTCGGGAGGCGGCGAAGATCCTCGATCTTTCCTCGCTCTTAGACCGTAAGCCGAAGGCTCTTTCCGGAGGACAGAGGCAGCGTGTGGCTATGGGACGTGCCATAGTCCGTAATCCAAAGGTCTTCCTTATGGACGAGCCGCTGTCAAACCTGGACGCAAAGCTCCGTGTGCAGATGCGTATCGAGATAGCAAAGCTCCATCAGAGACTTGGAACCACTATTATATATGTTACCCATGACCAGACAGAGGCTATGACCCTCGGAACCCGTATCGTAGTTATGAACAAGGGCGTGGTTCAGCAGGTGGACACTCCCCAGAAGCTCTACGATGAGCCGCAGAACCTCTTCGTTGCAGGCTTCATGGGCTCGCCCCAGATGAACTTCCTCGATGCGGTTGTGGATAAGAACGGAGATACGGCGCTGTTAAAGGTTGCAAACCACTCTATCCCTCTTCCTCCCGCAAAGTCGAAGAAGCTTATCGACGGAGGCTACGTAGGAAAGACAGTTACCTTCGGTATCCGTCCCGAGGATGTATATGATTCGCAGATCGCCGTCGACACGCTTCCCAAGGAGGCCAGCTTCGACGCTACGATTAAGGTTTATGAGCTTCTTGGAGCGGAAGTATTCCTGTATTTCGATCTCGGAGACTTCCCGATGACAGCCAGGGTAGATCCCCGTACAACGGCTCAGAGAGGCAGTAATTGTAAATTTGTTATGGATACGGAAAAGATTCACGTATTCGACAAAGAGACAGAGAAAATAATAACAAATTAAGGAGATGAATGCATATGTTCTATATCGGAGTTGATCTTGGAACCTCTGCAGTAAAGCTGCTTTTAATGGAGAGCAGCGGAAAGATTGAAAATATCGTTTCAAAGGATTATCCCATTGAGTTCCCCCATCCGGGCTGGTCGCAGCAGAACCCCGAGGACTGGTGGAAGGCCGTTAAGGAGGGAGTACGGGAGCTTATAAAGGATGTCGACAAGGACAAGGTAGCGGGTATTTCCTTCGGCGGACAGATGCACGGTCTTGTTGTACTGGATAAGGATGACAAGGTTATCCGCCCGGCAATTTTGTGGAATGACGGCAGGACCATCAAGGAGACCGAGTACTTAAACAACGTAATAGGCAAGGAAAAGCTGTCCGAGTACTGCGCAAATATAGCCTTCGCCGGTTTTACCGCTCCGAAGATCCTTTGGATGAAGGAAAACGAGCCCGACAACTTTAACCGGATAGCTAAGATAATGCTTCCGAAGGACTACATTGCCTACATGATGACCGGAGTTCACTGTACCGACGTTTCCGATGCTTCGGGTATGCTCCTGTTCGACGTTAAAAATAAGAAGTGGTCTAAGGAAATGTGCGACATCTGCGGTATTTCCGAGGACAAGCTGGCAAAGATATTCGAAAGCTATGAGGCCGTAGGGACCTTGAAGCCCGATGTTGCCGAGGAGCTGGGGCTTTCCGCCTCGGTGAAGGTGGCAGCGGGAGCCGGAGACAACGCAGCAGCGGCTGTGGGCACCGGAACGGTGGGCGACGGTATGTGCAATATCTCCCTTGGAACCTCGGGCACCATATTTATCTCCAGCAACGATTTCTGCGTAGACCGCTTCAACGCGCTTCACGCCTTCGCCCATGCCGACGGACACTATCATCTGATGGGCTGCATGCTCTCGGCGGCAAGCTGCAAGAACTGGTTCTATGAGCACATCCTTGAATCCAAGGATTACAAGGGCATGGAGGGCGCGATAAAGGACGATATGCTTGGAAACAACAAGGTATTTTTCCTGCCCTACCTCATGGGAGAGCGCTCGCCCCACAATAACCCCAATGCAAGGGGTATGTTTATCGGCATGAGCATGGATACCTCGAGGACGGATATGATACAGTCGGTGGTAGAGGGCGTTTCCTTCGGCATAAGGGATTCCTTCGAGGTCGCCAAATCGCTGGGGCTTAAGATCGACCGCACGAAGATCGTGGGCGGCGGCTCCAAGGGCGAGCTGCCTAAGAAGGTTATGGCAAACGTACTGGGTATCAGCGTGGACGTTCCCGAAAATGAGCAGGGTCCTTCGATGGG
>CAMNBW010000307.1 GCA_946533525.1 uncultured Lachnospiraceae bacterium | reverse complement strand
TGCTCAGTCGCGACGTACCGTTCGGGAAGGAAAAAGGTCCAGTGGACCTTTTTCGTGCAAATGTCAAGCAAAATTTTACATGGTTAGGTAAAAACTTTTTTACATGGTACGGTAAGCACTTTTTTACACGGTATGGTAAGGAGTTTTTTACATTGTTCGGTAAGGAGATTTTTACATGGTATGGTAAGCAGTTTTTTACATCTCCTTATACAGCCTGCTCTGTCAGGTAAAGTACCTTCTCAACTGAATAAATCAGGATGTTTGAGCCTGTAGGATTCTCCCTTAAATGAATAGCAGTTGGCATGGTGGAGTATCCTGTCGAGTAGGGCGGTGGTCAGTACCGGATCCCCCATCATCTCTGCCCAGTCGGTAATCTCCTTGTTGGTAGTAAAGATGATGGATGAGGTCTCATAGGTGTCACTTATAAAGGTGAAGAACCTGTTTGCCTGGCTCCTGCTGATAGGTGTGTATCCAATCTCATCGATGATGATGAGCTGGGCTTTCTTAAGGTTCTTAAGCCTGAACCCTGCGGTACGCTCTGTCTCTGAATTGTCAAGGATCTTAACGAGGTTGACCATCTTCTCAAAGCAGACGGTATAGCCGCTGTTTATAGCGTGAAGGCCAAGGCCTGTCGCTACCGTTGTTTTTCCGAGTCCGGGAGGCCCTGCGAGGACTATATTCCCTCCGTTATCAAGCCAGGACAGATCCTTTAGTTTATCAATCTGGGCCTGTGTAATACCGGAGTCAAGTTCCTCGGGATTAAACTCCTCCAGAGGCTTTAAGTTTGGAGGAAAGTGGGCTGCTGAATAGTTACGCTTCCTCCGGCGCTCATTTCTGCCTATGACCTCTGTTTCGAGTATGGACAAAAGGAACTGCCTGTTGGAGGCTCCCTCCAGGTCTGCTGTTTCCAACAGATCCGGAAGCGCCTTGGCCGCATGTTTCAGGGCAAACGTCTGTAATAACGATGAAAGCCTGTCGATAGGTATCCGGCCGGTATCCATGCTTTTCATTACTTCACGGTTCATACGGCAGCCTCCTTTCCGGCATTATTCACACGGTCATTAAAGGCTTTACTGTATATTTCGAGATCCTTGTACTCCACCGGGTCAGCTTCCTGTGAGGCCTTGAATCCGGATGTTTCCGTAAGGCTTTTTCCAGCCTTGGTGTATTCATATACAACCTTGAACTGGGAGAACTGGTACCTGAAGTTTTTACAGCAGATCTTAAGTACATCGGCAACCAGTTTTCTGTCCGGGTCTTCTGCATCCAGAAACCGTTCAATTGCGCCGAGCTGTTTGCTGATATGCCGTGGGTTCTCCTTTTTGACCCCGTTTATGAAGTGCTGGAAGTCGTAACAGTTCCACTTGTCCCGGAGCCGTTCCATGATATCTATCCAGTCACCGGATTCTCCTTTGCGGTGTTCAGGGAGCTGGTTGTAGCTGCCTTTACGCTCACTCAGGAGATGGGTGCAGATGAATTTCAGGTTTTCATCATATATATGGATCTTCCCGATGGTCACCTTATATTTCAGCCTGCTGTATGCGTAATCCCTTGGAACGGAGTACCTGCAGGACTTATACAGCACATAGGGCATCCCCTTGCATTCGAAATCTGAAAAGCTGTTAGGCGATGATTCATAGACCGAAGAAAGCATAGGTTTTAATGCAGATTTCTCTATATCCTGGAATACATTTATGGGGATATGAAGTGTTGCCCTGTGTATGCGCTTATTCTTCCTTTCAAGCCATCCGGGGAGGGAACGCCATACGTCATCAATACAGGTGATGGTTCTTGCACTGAAGAAGTTTTTCTTAACGAAACCGACGGCATTCTCTATAGGTCCCTTACTTTCAGGATCAGCCTTGTTGCAGACCCAGAGTTTCAGCTCCTGTTCCGTACAGAAGTCCTCGAATATCCGGGTTTTGATCACTTCGCCATAGGTCTCGCTTGCAACAAAAACTGCGTCCTGGTCTATGACCAAAACCGAGGGACGCCCTCCGAGCTTACAGAAGCTCCTGTATATGGCCTGGCAGGCCTCAAGGGCATTATATTTATGATCCTGGGCGTAGACGCATAATAAACGGCTGTAGCGCAGCAGAAGGCATATAAAGTGTATGGAGAGTTTGTTGTCAATGTTCTCTTCGCCGAAGTCGATCAGCATCTGCTCCCCCGGAGGGGTATCGAATACGTGATCATAAATACGGCGATGTTCATTCTCCTCGTTTACCTGTCCTGATTCCATCAGATAATGGACATAGTTCCGAAGGGTCTGTTCATTCCCGGGGAGTTTTTCATAGTCACCGGGATCGACGAACTTCTCCTCCAGAAGGTCATAAACCGAGGATATACAGAAATCCTTTCCGCTGTTTGCTTCAAGCGTTGAGATGATAGTAGTCTTAAAAGGCTCAACATCAAAAGCTTTATCCTTGGCGAGGTTTTCACCGGGATTGTCCGGCACTACATCCATCTTGAAATATTTGGATATGGTCGGACGGCTTGGGGGTTTAATGCCCTGTTCCACATAGTAGTCGTGGATCTCAGTCTGGGTGTAGCCCCGTAACTTTAAGTCCTGTATTTCCTGCATAAGTTGTT
>CAMNBW010000306.1 GCA_946533525.1 uncultured Lachnospiraceae bacterium | reverse complement strand
ATAGATACAAATAAGATCAGGCTTTCCAACGAGTCCTATATGCTCTCCTCCGTATTAAACGACATAGTCACGGAGATACAGCAGCTTGAAACCGAGGACTATCCCGAGATCGTAATAAATATCGACCCGGAGGTGCCCTCGAAGCTTAAGGGCGACGGCAGAAGGGTCAAGAAGATAATAAGGCACCTCTTGGACAACGCCATCAAGTTTACCAGGGAGGGCGGAATCTATGTGCATGTTTATACGATGAAAAAGGACTATGGAGTGAACGTGTGCATTGAAGTGGTGGACACCGGCATCGGCATAAACGACGGGGACCGGGAGAGGATAATGAGCGGCTTCTACCAGACGGATTCCGGAAGGAGCAGAAGGGCCGGAGGCATAGGCTTAGGCCTTCCAATAGTATACGGCTTTGTAAAGGCGATGGGCGGGTTCGTGCGTTTAGAGAGCGAGCCGGGGAAGGGGACTTCGGTCTATGTATCCATACCCCAGAGGGTGGCGGACGAAGCTCCGAGCATAAGTGTGGACGATTCCGACAACCTGTGCCTGGCCTGCTATCTGAAGCCGGATAAATATAAGAGCGCAAGGGTAAGGGATTTCTACAACGATACGATAGCCGACATGGTGAGGGGCTGCAGCCTGCCCCTTCACAGGGTCAATTCGATAGCAGAGCTGGAAAAGCTCATGCAGACCTATAAGCTGACCCACCTCTTTATAGGGCAGGAGGAATACGAAAAGGACGAGGGCTATTTTGAATATCTCGATGAGGATATAAAGGTGGCGGTATCCGCGAGCTACTTCTTTACCTTAAAGCCGGGAAGCCGGATGCTGCTTATGAGAAAGCCCTTCTTCGCCTTTACCGTAGCGAATATCTTAAACGCGGTGCAAAACGAGGACGGGTCGCTCGAGGGAGTGGAGGAAAAACGACCCTACTTCCCGGGAGTCCGGGCTTTGGTAGTGGACGACGAGGAGATGAACCTCTTTGTGGCAAAGGGGATATTCTCGGACTACGGAATGGACGTGGTCACGGCCGCGGGCGGACAGGAGGCCATCGACATCTTCGAGGTGGAGGAATTCGACATTATCTTTATGGACCATATGATGCCCGAGATGGACGGAGTCGAGGCCATGAAGATATTGAAGCGCCGCTCCAGGGATATGAAGAAGGCTCCGGTGATCATAGCCCTTACCGCAAACGCGGTTTCGGGAGCCAGGGAAATGTTCCTCGAGGAGGGCTTCGACGAATTTGTAGCCAAGCCCATAGAGCCTACGGAGCTTGAGCGTACGCTTAAGAAGGTGCTGCCGGTTTCCGCCGTAAAGTACAGGGAGTCCGGCGAGGAGAGCGCCTTTAAGCGGGAGGAGGCAGGGACCGAGACCGCCGCCGAGGTGAACGACCCCATAGAAGAGCTTGCAAGGAAGGGGATCAATATACGTTCGGGCCTTAATTACTGCAGGGGCGACAAGGACTTTTATTATGAGCTCCTCAATAAATTTGCCCTGGACTTCGATAAGAAGAGCAAGGACATCGCCGATAACTTTGAAAAGGAGGACTGGGCGGATTACCGCATAAGGGTTCATGCCTTAAAGAGCTCGTCGAAGATGGTCGGAGCGGACAGGCTTTCGGAGCTTGCGGCTGAAATGGAGGCTGCAGCCAAGGAGGCGGCAGCGGGCGGCAAGGGAAGCGAATATATAAAGGCTCATCAGGAAGAGCTTAAGGGCCTTTACCACGAGACCGCCCTTAAGGTCAGGGAGGCTCTGGGTGTCGGGGAAGAGGCCGAGCAGGAGCTTGATGAAATTGATAAGAAGCTACTTTGCAGTAAATTGAAGGAGATAGGAAGCTGCCTTGAAACCTTTGAGGCGGACAGGGCCGAGACCCTTATAAGGGAGCTCTCCGGCTACAGCATAGAGGGGCAGAGCGTAAGCGCCCTTCTGGGCGATGTGAGCTCCATGATAGAGGACTTTGACCTCGATTCGGCGGCGCAGGCCTTAAATGCCCTAATTGAAAAGCTTTCGGGAGGTTCGGGAATATGAAAAGGATAAAAAAATGGATAACTTCCTTTTATGACGACTCTATCAGCATGCAGGACAGGATATTCAGGCTCTTTACCTCCATTGCCATTCTTGCGGTCTGTGTTGCGTTTATAATGGGCTTTTTCATCCATGAAACCTTTCTGGACATGGCCGGAATGGCGGGAGCAATCATCGTATTCAGCCTTATAACCTGGCTGTCCGTTAAATACAAAAGGGTACAGCTGGGGGCCATTATAATGGCCTTCCTCATAATCTGTTTACTGCTTCCCCTGGTATATTTTTCGGGAGGCGGTATCTACGGCGGTTCCCCCGTATGGTTCGTCTTCTGCTTCGTCTACGTCTCCCTGACCGTAGAAAATAAAAGGATGGTGATATTTTTATATATCCTGGGGGCCATTATGACGGTGATAGTATTCTGGCTTTCCTACAGGCACCCGGAGTTCGTCAGCGCCCACACCAGGGAGGAGGCCATAGCCGATGCGGTTGCGGCCATAATCCTGGTCAGTCTTTTAATAAGCCTTATGGTCAATTTCCAGATGAAGATATTCAGGGACAAGAACAGGCAGGT
>CAMNBW010000305.1 GCA_946533525.1 uncultured Lachnospiraceae bacterium | reverse complement strand
AGCCATTATATTCTCCTGTAGTATATAAAGTGAGGTTTTCTGATAGGGCTGGAGCGATAAGCAGAAAATGTGCAAAATTTTTGCTGAAGCGAAAGCCCCGCCGAAAACACTTTATTCGACGAATTCAAACTGATGCCCGTAAATCTTAACTGTATCGCCCTCGACCATTCCGAGCTCCTTTAGCTTGTCGATGGCGCCTATATCCTTGATGAAGTTCTGGAAGAACATAAAGCCCTTTTCGGATTCCAGATTTGTATAGCCCAGCATCTTTTCAATCCTGGGGCCTTCCAGAATATACAGCTTATTTTGAGCATCATATTCCACAGTAAAAGGCAGTATTTCATCCCTGTGTTCCTCGGGGAAATACTCCTGTTCATAATTTGAGGGCTTAGGAATATCCTTCAAAATTTCGGCAATCCGTGAAATTAGCGGCTTTACCCCTTCGCCGGTAACCGCTGATATGGGATAGACCTCAAAGCCCCTGGGCTCAAATTCCTTCCTGATCCTGGTGAGGTTGTCCTCTTCCCCTTCATCGCTTTGCACCGCATCCAGCTTATTTGCCGCAATGAGCTGCTTCTTTTCGATAAGGCCGACACCGTATTTGGTCAGCTCTTCGTTAATCTTATATATATCGTCAACGGGATCGCGTCCCTCGGTTCCTGCCGTATCCACTACGTGAATCAGGGCACGGGTACGCTCTATATGCCGCAAAAAATCATGCCCCAGGCCGACTCCCTCGGAAGCGCCCTCGATAAGCCCCGGTATATCCGCTATAACAAAGCTGTTTTCGGCCAGATCCACGACTCCCAGATGAGGGCTTAGGGTTGTAAAGGGATATGAGGCGATCTCCGGCTTTGCATTGGTAACCCGGGATATGAGCGTAGATTTTCCGGCATTCGGAAAGCCCACCAGTCCTACATCCGCAATACATTTAAGCTCCAGCTGCACTTCGAGCTCTATCCCGTCCATTCCGGGCTGGGCGTACTTGGGAGCCTGCATCGTTGAAGTCGCATAGTGCTGGTTCCCGTTGCCTCCGCGGCCTCCCTTAAGGACGGTCACACGGGTATTTTCACCCGACATATCGACGATGACCTGCCCGGTTTCGGCCTCCCTGACCACAGTTCCCGGAGGCACCTTTAAAACGATGTCGGCGCCGTTTTTCCCGTGCTTGCGGTTTCCGCCCCCTTCGTCCCCATTGGTGGCCGCAAACTTGTGTCTGTGCCGGTATTCGCTTAAGGTATTGGCCCCGTTATCTATTTCGAAGATAACATCCCCGCCGTTACCTCCGTCGCCGCCGTCCGGCCCACCGTTTGGCACATATTTTTCACGCCTGAAGCTTACGTGTCCGTCGCCGCCGCGTCCTGATTTAATTATGATCCTGGCTCTGTCAGCAAACATAGTCTCTTCCTTTTTTAATCGTACAGGCAAAATGTGATTTCACCCTGCCCGCCGCCAGCACTGCTGCGTTCATTTCCGGTAGCAATCGATAAAAGTATGGGCTCCGACATATACTGCCGAAGCCCTATCTTGCTACCTCGTATTACTCTGCCTTCTCTTCTACGGCATAAACGCTGGCTTTCTTGCGGAACTTTCCGTATCTTTCGAAACGAAGCACTCCGTCGATCTTTGCGAACAGAGTATCGTCTCCGCCTCTTCCCACATTAACTCCGGGATGTATATGAGTACCACGCTGTCTGTAGAGGATGTTTCCGGCCTTTACAAACTGGCCGTCGGCTCTCTTTGCACCAAGTCTCTTCGCCTCACTGTCACGTCCGTTCTTTGTGGAACCGACTCCCTTCTTGTGAGCAAAGAACTGAAGGTTAAGCTTAAGCATGACTATTACCTCCTTTGATCCTTTAATCTTACAAATTTCTTTCCATAGGCCCCGGCGATATTCTCTATGCCGAAGACGAAGGAATTAAGAAGCAGACGGGCTTTTTCCGAAACCGGCTCCGTCAAAGTGCATTCTATGATGCCCTTATCCTCGTCGGAAACCACGGCCATATTCTCCTCAGGGAGAAACCTCTCAATCGAATTCACCGTGTTTATCGTAAGGATCGAAACCGCCGCGCATACAATATCCTTTCCCTTATCGTCGAACATTGCGTGCCCTGTAGTCTTAAAGCCGTTTATCTGTCCTTCTTTGTCTCTGAAGACCTCTACGTTAATCATCTGAAGAGATCACGCATTGATCTTTTCAATCTTTACCTTTGTGTAAGGCTGTCTGTGACCGTTCTTCTTATGATAACCCGTCTTAGGCTTGTATCTGTACACGATAACCTTTTTATCGCGTCCCTGCTCAACGATCTGAGCGTCAACGGATGCATTCTTTACATCGTCGCCGACCTTAAGAGAGTCACCACCTATTGCAAGAACTTCATCAAACTTAACGGCTGTATCGGGTTCTCCGGCGAGCTTCTGAACCTTGATTATATCGCCCTCCGAAACCTTGTACTGCCTTCCGCCTGTTGCAATAATAGCGTACATTAGGCACCTCCTTAAATAAATCTCGCTGTCCCTGGTGCTGCATAATACTACATAAACAGACTTAAACCAAGAGCCAAGCGGCCTTAACACGTGTGCCGCCTCGGACACACTACG
>CAMNBW010000304.1 GCA_946533525.1 uncultured Lachnospiraceae bacterium | reverse complement strand
AGGAGGGAAAATGGCAGGTAAGCTATATCTTTGCGCGACTCCCATAGGCAATCTCGGGGACATCACGGAGCGTGTGCTGGAATGCCTTAAGAATGCGGACATCATAGCTGCAGAGGATACGCGCAACAGTATGAAGCTGATGACGCATTTTGACATACATACCCCTCTTACAAGCTACCACGAGTTTAATAAATACGATAAGGCGGACAAACTGGTCTCCCGTCTGCTCGAGGGCAGTAATATTGCCCTTATAACGGATGCGGGTACGCCGGCCATATCGGATCCCGGAGAGGTACTTGTTAAAAAATGCCAGGAAGCAGGGATAGAGGTAACCTCCCTGCCGGGACCTTCGGCGGCGATAACGGCTCTGACCCTTTCCGGGCTTCCCACAAGGCGCTTTGTATTTGAAGGGTTTCTGCCACAGGATAAGGAAGAGAGGCAGGAGATAATCGAAGAGCTTAAAGGGGAGTACAGGACGATAATCCTTTACGAGGCGCCGCATCATCTTAAGGCCACCCTGCGGGATCTTCAGGAGGCTTTCGGAGAAAGAAGACTCGCCATCGCCAGGGAGCTTACAAAGAAGCACGAAGAGATATTGAGGTTTACGGTGAGGGAAGCCTTAAGCTATTATGAAAACCAGGAGCCGAGAGGGGAATTTGTCCTTGTAATGGAGGGCAGGGACCGCCGGAAGGACGAGGCTCAGAAAAGGGCTGCCTATGAAGAGATGACTCCGAAGGAACACGTTGAAAAATACATGAATGAGGGGATGGACAAAAAAGCGGCGATGAAACAGGCCGCAAAGGACAGGGGAGTTTCAAAAAGAGATATTTACAATGCGCTTGTTTAGCAAAGGAACTTTTAAATTGCATGCCGGAAAAGGGAAAGGAAGATCTATGAAGAAAGTCTGTCTTATATTGTTGGTTTCATTGGTATCGCAGCTTTTATACGGGTGTTCGGCTATGGAAGGCAGCCAGACGCAGCAGCTTGTCTTAGACGAAGAGCCGGCCGGTGAAGAAGCAGCGGAGCTGCCGGAGGAACAGGGTCAGGCTGAGCTGCCTGAGGAAGAAGAGCTGCCGGAAGAGCAGGAGCAGGCCGAGCTGCCGGAGGAAGAGGAGCAAACCGGGGAGAACGGTGTATTAAGGGCTTTGGGGGCATCATCCATGCATTTTAATTATAAGCTTTTGCAGGAAATAAAGGGCGACAGTAATATTTTCTATTCACCCTACAGTCTTGCCGGGGCGCTGGCTTTAGCGAACGCCGGGGCAGAGGGGGAGACCGCCGGAGAACTTGAGCGGGCCCTTGGGATAGAGGATTTTTCCGCCTTCGAAAGAGACTATAAAGAGTATATGGAGAGGGAGCAGAGCGAAGGAGCAAGGCTTTCTACCGCAAACGGCATCTGGATAAAAGACGGCTTAAAGCTTGCGGATGATTTTGAGACGGGATACAAGGCCGAGGCGGAGGAATATTTTGATGCCGAAGTAAAGACGGTGGATTTTATAAACGATCTTGACTCCGTAAAGAAGGACATTTCAGCCTGGGTCAGGGAAAAGACCGAGAATTTTATAAGCGATTACGAATCGGGCGCAGGCAGCACTACAGTAATGGCGCTTATAAACGCAGTTTATTTTTACGGCGAATGGCTTGACAGCTTCGCTCCGAAGGATACCCAGGAAGAGGAATTTAACGGGATAAAGGGAAAAAGCACTGTCAGCCTGATGAATAAATACCGGGATCATATCCGGTATATCAGCAGCAACAAGGGGATAAGGGCAGTCGCCCTTCCCTATAAGGACGATAATATAGAGATGGAGATTTTCATAAGCTCCGATGAGGATAAGGGAGGCGAGATCCTGGACCTTGTAAAGGGACTTAGCGAGGAGGAGCTATCGGGACTTTTTGAGAGCCTGGATAATGTGAACAACAGCCTGATAACGAGGCTGGCTTTGCCGAAGTTCGAGCTGGACGAGACCTTTCCTTCACTGGACGAGACCTTAAAGAGGATCGGAATAGAGAAGGCCTACAAAGGCCGCGGTGATTTTAAGAAAATAGCAGAAGAGATCTATATTTCCGGGGTAAATCACCGGGCCAGACTGGAGGTCGATGAAGAGGGGAGCAGGGCGGCCGCGGTAACGGAGATAAGCTTTGAGGCTACAAGCATGATTGCGGAACCTGAGGAAGAGATAAACTTTGTTGTTAACAGACCATTTGTGTTTTTTATAAGGGACAGGAAGGCAAACAACGTGTTATTTGCCGGTTTTGTAAGGGATTTATGAATAATGCCTTGACAATGCTATATAAAACGGTTATAAATAGGTGTGTCGATTGAGAAAGATCGATATGCAGATAAGAAAACTCATGTCAAGAGGAGGAGTTACACAAAATGAACAAGACAGAATTAGTTGCAGCTATTGCTGACAAGGCTGGAATATCCAAGAAGGATGCAGAGAAGGCACTTAAGGCTTTCACAGATACAGTTTCCGCTCAGCTTAAGAAGGGCGATAAGATCCAGCTTGTAGGATTTGGAACATTTGAAGTTACCAAGAGAGCAGCCAGAGAGGGAAGAAATCCCCAGACCGGCGATGTTATGAAGATAGCAGCATCAAAGG
>CAMNBW010000303.1 GCA_946533525.1 uncultured Lachnospiraceae bacterium | reverse complement strand
GCCCGAAGGCAGCGGTCGCGTAAATATTCTCCGTGACAGAGCACTTACGGCATAGTGCCTCGACCTCCGATGCCTCCAATGCAAGATCCATAGTCCTGACCCCGAAGGATGGCTCCTCCCCCTTTCTGTCGGGGATCGGGAGACTGTCCGCCTCTAAGCCTGAGAAGGTATCAAGATACCATTTTCTGGCCTCCTCATAATTCTCCTTCCTATTCTCCTGCTCGTCCTGTGCAACCTCAAAACCGCTGTAGGTCTCCTTTTCAAGCTCTCCTCCCAGATAGGCCCGTTCAAGATCCTTTATCATGACAAGCATGGAGGAGCCGTCGAAGATAATATGATGGAAGTCCGTAAAGAGATATTTCTTTTCTCCGACCTCAAAGAGGCGGATCCTGAAAAGCCTGTCCTTAAGAAGCCGGAAGGGCTTTTTAAGGGTCGGAAGGAGGGCCTCAAACTCCTCCTCCGAAAGCCTTTCGATATCCTGGCTGTAAGGCTCGTCGTCCCTTCTTACCTGGATCGGATCTCCGTTTTCGTCCGCCTTAAGGGAAAGCTTTATGAAGGGGTGGGCAGAGACCACTGCCTCACAGGCTCTCGCAAGCCTTTCCATATTGATGGAATCGGAAAGCCTTAAAAGGATCGGATTATTATATACCGCCTCCCCGTCCCGGTTCATGGACTCGATATATATACCAAGCTGCGAAGCCGAGAGAGGATATTCCTCCTTCTTTTCCCTTACTCCTGCGGCACCGTTCTTTATGCATTCCGCGGCTATCTCTGCCGGGGTTCTTAAGGCATAGACCTGCTTGCTCGTAAGATCAAGCTCAGGGCAGCCCGAAATAAGCTTCATGACCCTTATACTGTCGCCGCCCATCGCAAAGAAATCGTCGTTCCTTCCAACCTGCGAAACGCCCAGGGCATCCTCGAAGGCACGGCAGAGCATGGACTCCGTGTCGTTTTCCGGAGGCGCATACTCGGCTCTCCTGCTCATGATATCAGGCTCCGGAAGATTCTTTCTGTCTATCTTTCCGTTCTGATTTATGGGGAATTTATCAAGATGAGTAAAAAAGCCCGGCACCATGTAGGGCGCAAGCTTTTCCGAAAGCCTCGTCCTAAGCTCCTCATCTTCAAAGCTCTCTCCGGTATAATAAGCACATAAGGCTATCTGCTCTCCCGCTCCCTTGACCGCCTTGACCACAGCCCCGGAAATGCCGGGAATTGCTCTTAAGACGTTTTCGATCTCCCCAGGCTCCACGCGCTGTCCGTTTATCTTGACCATCCAGTCCTTCCGGTTTATATAGACAAGATTACCGTCGGGAAGCTTTTTTAAGATGTCCCCGGTATGAAGCCACCCGCCCCTGAAGAGCTTTTCGGTCGCCTCGGGATCCTTGAAATATCCTGTTGTATAGGGTCCCTTTGTACAGTATTCTCCCTCTTCCCCGTCCTTTACCGGGTTCATATCCTCATCGAGAAGAGCCCAGACGGAGGTTTCGGGAGGTATTCCCACGGGAGTGGTGTCATATGGCTTATCCACAAGGAAGGAACAGACCGTTCCCATGGTCTCGCTCATTCCGTAATTGTTATAAAGCTTATAGCCCTCCCTGCTGCATTGCCCCGTAAGCCTCTCGCTTCCTGTCATGACAAGCTTTAAGGCCTCGTCACGGCTGTGGAAATTAGAAAGCACCGACGGGCTTATGAAACCCACCGTGATATGATGGGCGGCATAATACTCCTCGAGCTTTCCCACATCGCGCATCGTCTCCTCATCCAGAAGATGCACGGCTCCTCCCAGGGTAAGCACCTTGTATACAGCTACCGATGCAACGAAATAAAAGGGAGCCCCCATTGCCCAGGCCTGTCCCGTCTGGTATACGGCCCTGTTCCCCATACGCTGGTTTGCAAGGAGCCCTTCAAAGGTATGAAGTATGCCCTTTGGCATTCCCGTAGAGCCTGAGGTATATAACAAAAGCGCGGTGTCGGAATCCTTAGTTTCCGGAAATACGGAAATATCAAGAGGCTCCTGCTCCCTTATCTCCTTAACGGCAGCCTCGTCTATAACAAAGGGAGCCTCACAGTTTAAACAGATATATTTTACCCTCTCCTGAGGGAAGGAGGTCCCCATGGGCACGGCTATATGCCCCGAAAGCCAGATCCCGCATACGCAGGCAGCGTACTCCATAGAGGCTTTAAGCCGCACAGGGATAAAGGCTCTCTCCGAAAGCCCTTTTTCGTATATCCAGGAAGCGGCCTTCTTCATGAATTCCGAAAAGGTTCTGTAATCCGTGACCCTTTCTCCGCCCTGATCTATGAGAGCGGGGTTATCTCCGAAGCTCTCTCCCGCTTCCGCCAGAAGTCTTATATATTCCTGCATCTTATGTTCCCTCCCGTCATCTCTACCTCTATAACCGTATTGTTAAGGTTAAGTGTGCGGACGTAATTCATCTTAACTCCCATACTCTTTAAAAGCTTCAGCCCTCCGGGCTCATGCTCCCCGTCCTCCTCCGGTTCATGGGAGACAGGGTCAAAGGGTATCCCGTCGTCACGCAGCCTCAGATAATACCTTCCGTCCGTTTTCGACAGACAGATATCTATGTCCTTTTCCTCGGATTCCTTATAGCC
>CAMNBW010000302.1 GCA_946533525.1 uncultured Lachnospiraceae bacterium | reverse complement strand
AAAAACGAAGGGAAAAAATTAATAGCGAACAATAAAAAGGCCCGCTTTGACTACTTTATAGAAGAGGATCTGGAGGTAGGCATCGAGCTTGCCGGAACCGAGGTAAAGTCTTTGCGGCAGGGGAAGTGTTCCATAAAGGAAGCCTATGTCAGCGTGCATAATGCCGAGCTTTTTATAGACGGCATGAATATAACGCCCTATGAAAAGGGAAACATTTTTAATAAGGATCCCTTGAGGACGAGAAAGCTCCTTGCGCATAAAAAGGAGATATTAAAGCTCTTCGGACGTACACGCGAAAAGGGATATACGCTGGTGCCGCTCGAGGTCTATTTTAAGGCGGGAAAGGTCAAGCTTCTAATCGGTCTCGGAAAGGGAAAGAAGCTCTACGATAAGCGGGAGACCATAGCCAAAAAGGACACCAGACGGGAGACCGAGAGGGATTTCAAAGTCAGGAATCTTTGATTTTTTTAAGGATAAGAAACGCTGCACCAGTGCAGCGGGAAGATATTACGGGGTTAGCCCCTTTTAACAGAGGGAAAAATGAGGTTGAACAAATTTAAGATAAGATGGGGTTTAAATAAGAAATCGCTTTTTACGATCATTGTATTTACGCTGCTCGTAGTAGCGATAATGTCAGTAGGCGGTTCGCTGTTTTTTGATAAGGCCATCGAAAGGCTCTATAACGAAAGGGGTTACGTCGTTGCAAATATCATACTTGAACAGATAGACCACGATAAGATTGCAGAATATGCAAAAACCTGGAAGGAGGATGACTATTACCGGGAAATGGTGGACTATCTTGAGGTTATCCAGGATTGCTCGGAAGCCGCCTATATCTATATAGGAGTTCCCCACGAGGACAGGACGATCACCTATATCTATGATTCCGGAAGCAATATGGGGTTTGTGGATCCTATTTCCGCCCCCTTTGATGAGATCTGGCGATGTTATACCGAGGGAGTAAGGCCGGAGAGTTACCTTGTGAGGAAGTCTCAATACGGGTTTCTTACCTCCAGCTGCCTGCCGGTCAAGGACAGCGACGGGAATGTCGCAGCGCTTCTTTTTGTAGATACGGATATGAAGATCATCCTTTCCACTCTAAGGAGATATGTACTGGATATGACCGTAATGGCGGTCATACTGCTGGGCATCTTTTCGATACTGCACTGGTATTTTACAAATAGAGGGCTTATCAGGCCATTGCGTCTCATAGAGAAGAATGTAATGAATTTTGCCATGAATAATGCCCAAAATGACAATACCCTTGTCGATATCCGCTCCAACGACGAGCTCGAGGAGCTGGCGGCCTCCATTAACAAGATGGAAAATGATATTGCCTTTTATATAAACGATATAAGGATTATTACGGCTGAAAAGGAGAGAATAGGAGCGGAGCTGGATGTTGCAAGGCGTATCCAGGCGGATATGCTGCCGGGACTTTTCCCGCCCTATCCCGATAGGAAGGAGTTTGATATTTATGCTTCCATGACACCCGCAAAAGAGGTGGGCGGAGATTTCTATGATTTCTTTTTTATAGATAGTGATCATATCGCCATGGTCATAGCCGATGTTTCGGGTAAGGGCGTTCCTGCGGCGCTGTTTATGGTAATAGCCAAGACCCTTATCAAATACAGGACGATCACAGGAGGAACCCTCTCACCTGCGGAGATTCTGGCTGATGTGAATAACCGCCTGTGCGAGAGGAATGAGGAGGGCTTTTTTGTAACCGTATGGCTCGGGATCGTGGAAATATCCACGGGAAAAGGCGTTGCATCCAATGCGGGACATGAGCATCCCGTGCTCAAGAGAAGTGACGGCAGGTATGATTATTCGAAATATAAGCATTCACCTGCGGTAGCTGCAATGGAGGGGACGTCATTTAAGGAGCATGAGTTTGAGCTGCATCCCGGAGACAGGTTCTTTGTCTATACCGACGGTGTTTTGGAAGCCACCAATTCCGATACGGTACTCTTCGGCGAAGACAGGCTGTTGGATGCACTGAATGCGCATGTGGATTACGACGCCGAGCATCTTTTAAAGAGCGTGAAAACGGAGATAGATCTTTTCGTCGGAGCGGCTCCGCAGTTTGACGATATAACCATGCTGGAATTCAGGTATTATGGCGATAAAACGTCCTCGGAATCTTAACCTCGGATTATTAACTATTAGTTTAGTTGAATTTATGCCGATATATGTAGTAGAATAAATCGAAGCTTGACAAGAGGAGCTGCCGGACAACAGCCTGGCAGAGCCTTACATAAGGGGTAGTACTGGTTTCGACAGGGACTTTGAAGCTGGAGAAGCTATCCGAAGGTGATCGCGTTAAATCACAACCTAAATACAAACGCAGAAGATAATTTTGCATTAGCAGCAGCCTAAGTGCATGTTGCCGTCGGTCGGGTCTTACCCGTCATTCCCGGTTACCGGCGTCGACTCTGACGGGAAACGGCGCGCGCAAAGCTTTGAGCGCACGGACGTATTCATGAAGCTACCTTAAGGGCAATGGGGCGCACCCTGCTCTGCCTTTAAGGGAATCTCTTTCAGGGCGCTATGATAGTAGAAGGACAGGGGATAGGTTTTTGGACGCGGGTTCGACTCCCGCCTACTCCACTAAA
>CAMNBW010000301.1 GCA_946533525.1 uncultured Lachnospiraceae bacterium | reverse complement strand
TGCGGGCATATTCGTCTCAGGCTGAATATAACGGATTTTGCAACGGAATTTCTGATCCGACGACGGCATGGACAATAAATCGTGACTGGGCTGCAATTTTGCAGAAAGCCAAAGAGACTTTTATGTCTATACCTCAGGCTTATGAGCAGGGGCTGCAATGTCAGAACATCATAGATAGTCTGGAAACATGGAGTGCTGCAAGGCTTCTCAAATAAGTGCAGTCAGGCGATACTGCTGCAGCCAGAGAAATATTTAAGAAGATCTCCGAAGCCTGCCTTTTGATGAATCTTATCATTGAAACAGAGGGCAGAAATCACTATAATGAGATTACTGTTTTTCTGACCTGGGATCTGAAAATCATTCTTTGAATGGTTTAAGGAGGAAGATTGTAAGTCAGATAATCGATGGTTTACGGAGGGTTTTTATGAACGAGAAATTTAAGCCATATATACCGGATGATAAGGTGATGCCCGAGCTCACCGTCACATCAGTTGTTACAGGCTTGATCATGGCGGTGATATTCGGAGCGGCAAATGCGTATCTTGGGCTGAGGGTCGGACTCACGGTCTCGGCTTCCATTCCGGCGGCGGTAATAGCGTTGACGGTTATCCGTGTGATTATGAAAAGGGATTCCATCCTGGAGAGCAATATAGTTCAGACCATCGGTTCCGCGGGGGAATCTCTTGCCGCAGGCGCCATTTTTACGATGCCGGTATTATTTATATGGGCCGGGGACGGTATCGCTCCGAAGCCCTCGCTTGTCACGATAGCCGTAACCGCTCTTTTGGGCGGACTTTTGGGAGTCTTTTTTATGGTGCCGCTGCGTAAGGCCCTTATCGTCCGGGAGCATGGAGTGCTTCCCTATCCGGAGGGGACGGCATGTGCCGAGGTCCTTCTCGCGGGAGAGAAGGGTGGCTCGTCCGCAGTCTCCGTATTTCTCGGAATGGGGATAGGAGCTGTGGTCAAGCTTGTGGTTGACGGGCTCAAAGTCGTACAGGACAGCGTCGTCTTTAAGCTTGAAGCTTTAAAGACAGAGTTTTCGATGCAGGTCTACCCGGCACTGATCTCTGTGGGATATATCTGCGGCTACAGGATCTCCGCATATATGTTTGCGGGAGGTCTGCTGGGATGGTTCGTGTTGATACCTCTTATCGTTCTCTTTGGCACGGATGTCATCATGTATCCGAACGAGGTATCTGTTGCAGAGGTGTACGCGGCAGGCGGCGCCGATGCGATCTGGTCAAACTATATTAAATACATCGGCGCCGGCGCAGTGGCCGCAGCCGGTATCATAAGCCTTATCAAGACCCTTCCGCTCATAGTCAGGACCTTTAAGGATTCCGTAAAGAGTATTTCAAAGTCGGATAAGGGCTCGGGCCTTAGGACTGACCGGGATATGGATATGCGGTTTATCCTGGCAGCGGTAATTGTTCTGGTGTTTGCAATCTGGCTGGTGCCGGTAATCCCAGTAACATTTTTTGGAGCCCTTATCATCGTGATTCTTGGTTTCTTTTTCACTGCCGTATCGTCTCGTATGGTAGGGCTTGTGGGACATTCAAACAATCCGGTGTCCGGCATGACGATTGCGAGTATCCTGATCGCGGCATTTTGTCTTAAGCTGTCAGGGGATACGGGGGTTCACGGAATGGTAGGAGCTATCATCATCGGCTCTGTTATCTGTATAGCAGCCAGCATGGCCGGTGATACCTCGCAGGATCTGAAGACCGGGTATATTCTGGGGGCTACTCCTGTAAAGCAGCAGATTGGTGAGATACTGGGAACCATCGTCTCATCACTTGCCATCGGTGGCGTTATGATCCTTTTGGATAAGGCATACGGCTTTGGGACGGATGCCCTGGCAGCTCCCCAGGCCACTATGATGAAGATGATCGCAGAGGGCGTCATGAATGGGACGCTCCCCTGGGCGCTTATCGCCATCGGAGTCTTTGCGTCTGTTATCATAGAGATACTGGGAATTTCGGCGCTGCCCGTTGCCATAGGTCTTTACCTGCCCTTCAGTCTTTCCTCCATCGTCATGCTGGGTGGACTGATCAGAATGTTTGCCGATAAGAAAAACGGCAAAGAAAATGATGGAGCCGGCAGTGGAATCCTCTTTTGTTCAGGCCTCATTGCAGGTGAGGGAATTATAGGTGTATTGCTGGCGGCGCTCACCGTATTGGGTGTCACGGATGTAATCGACCTGAGCAGGTTGGTATCCGCAGGCAATATTCCGGCAGTCATCCTCATTGCCATATTGGCATTCTCAGTCTGCAGTGCGGCAATGAAAAAAAGCTGATGAAGGATAAGAATTTTCTTGAATATATATATAAAATAAACGATGATCTCTCCTGGAGCCGTTCCGACGATGGGGAGGTCGTTGTGGATATGGTCAATAAGGGGCTGGTGAACAGGATTGCCCAGCTTATTTTTAAAAAGCCCGCGGTTTCCCATATTCATCTGCAGGATATGGGGAGCTTTGTGTTTGGGTGTATAGACGGGAAAAGAAATGTTTTTGAAATTGGGAAGGAGCTCAAGTCACATTTCGGAGACAGAGCAGAGCCTCTTTACGAGCGGTTATGCGTTTACATGAAGCAGTTGGAGAGAGCGGGCTTTATAAAGC
>CAMNBW010000300.1 GCA_946533525.1 uncultured Lachnospiraceae bacterium | reverse complement strand
AATGGGCCACCTTAAAACACCGGAGAATTCGGGAAAATGGTAAAACTTAAGAATATCATAGTAGGCTTTTTTGCTGTAATGGGTCTTCTTTTTATTCTCATTATGCTCCTGCCCGACGGGGACGAAGAGGAGCTGCCGGAAGCAACAAGGGCGGAAACCTCGGAGGCATATGAGGCGGAAACTGAAGGGGAAGAAGACCATAGCGCAGACAGGGCTGAGGAGAGAGAAGAAAACCATAATAATGACATAGCAGATACAGGGATACAGACCGTAACGGTGGGTACCGGAGCAAAGACGGCAACCATTATGATATATATGAACGGTTCCGATCTCGAGACCAAAGCCGGTGAAGCCACCCGGGATATATCGGAGATGCTCTCATCAGGTGTCGGGGAGAATGTCAACGTGATCCTCCAGACCATGGGAACAAAGAAATGGCACGATTACGGGATCTCTTCCCAGACAGCCCAGACCTATAGGATAAAGAATGGCGAGCTGCTGCTTTTAAGGGATGAGCTGGGTCAGCTCAGCTGTACCGCTGCGGATACTCTGTCTGAGTTTATCGGATACTGCAAGGAGGAATTTCCTGCCGACAGATATATGCTCGTGTTATGGGACCACGGAGGAGGCCCTGTCTATGGATTCGGCTATGACGAATGGCAGCCGGAAGAGGAGGGGCTTACCATTGCGGAAATGGCAGAGGCTTTTTCTGAAAATAAGGATATACACTTTGATATAATCGGGATGGATTGCTGCATTATGGCAAATATGGAGACCTGCTACGTTCTGGCGCCCTACTGCAAATATGCCCTCCTGTCTGAGGATTTTGAATCCGGACTCGGCTGGAGCTATACCGGATGGATGAAAAGGTTTGAGGAAGCTCCGGGGGTACCCACGCCGCTTTTGGGCAAATATATCGTGGATGATATTATACAGGATAACGAAAACAGTCCGGAGGGTGACTCTGCCTGCGTTAGCCTGTTTAACGTATCTACATCCAGGAGGCTGTTTGAGGCATGGGAAAAATATGCTTACAAAAATGAGGCCGCCCTTCTGAACATGAATTACAGCCGCAGGCATATGTCAAAGGGGCGGGCGGCACACAGCTTCTGGGATCTTTGGTCAACGGATGAGAGCAATGTTACGCTTTCGGATTATTACATCACTGATATGCTGGCGCTGATCGAAAGTGTTGACAAAGACAGCGATGAGGCCAAAACTCTGATGTCAGCGCTGAAGGCCGCTGTTGCATACTATGGACATACCTCGGACAAAAATGAGCTTACCGGCCTGGCGGTGTCCCTGCCCTACGGCGATCCCTGGTTCTATAAGCAGTTAAAAAACGTCTATCAGGATCTTGGCTTCGGAGACGAATATCTTGACTGGCTTAAAGGTTTTACTGCCGGTTCCCCTGATGAATATTTTGATTTTGAAGGCTTCGAGAGCAGTTGGAGCGGGTGGAGCGCATATGAGGGAGAGTATGGCTGTAACTTAAGCAGCGGAGGCTCCTGTGAGTATGCCTATGATTATGATAACGGCGATCAGTACCGGGACGATACCGACAGCGGTACTGATGACTGGATCTATGACTACGAGGAGGAGTTATGGTATCTGTACGAGGATGATATTCTCTATCTTTACGACGAGGAATCGGAGATGCTTTGCTACTACGATGAGGGCGAGGATGAGATTTATTATTACGATGAGTATGATGATGAATGGTATCTGATGGAGGATTAGGAGCTGTCTTGAAATTAATCGGTTTAATTTGTAGCAAAAAAACAGGCAAGGTAGCCATAGGGGTACTATTTTTCTCCTTTGAGACATTTTAGAATGTCAAGTGTTGAAAGGTGCGTAATTTACGGCACAAAACAAAGGAGGGAAAGAATAATGAAAAAGAAGCTTTTAACAATGATGCTTGCTTGTATGCTGGTCGTATCTTTGCTTGCGGGCTGTGGTTCGAAAGAGGAAAGCGCAGCGGCGGAGCCTGCGCAGGAGGCAGAGGAGGCACCTGCACCGAAGGCCGCAGAGGCGGAGCCGGCAGAAGCAGCGGAGACATCCTCGGGTCTGACCTTCCAGGATCTCCAGAATAATTATGCAACCCTTGTGGATCTATATAATCAGGTTGAAGAGCTGTATATGAATGATAAGATCGCGCAGGACGACAATATCGAGAGCCTTCTGTCAGAAGCTAAAGGGCTCATCGATCAAATGGGAGAGGCCACAGAGGAGGATTTCAGCAGCGAGCAGGATCTCCAGGACATGAACGATGCCATGGTAACGATGGCTGAAAGCCTAGGGAAGATCGTGGATGGAATGACAGTGACGGAATCAGGCACCGAGGGCGCCGAAGATGATGTCATTGCACAGCTTAAGAGCCAGTTAACCCTTGGCTATGCCGGCGCATCCGAAGCCGGTGAGGAGTTATATCTTGCTACGGATGACAATGTGGATGTGGGTATTCTTGGAATTATAAATGGCGGTGAAGCAACCTTCCTTGCAGGCAGCATTACCGAGGAAAACGGCAAGCTGACCATAACTGATAACCAGTCAGGGGATTCCCTTACATTTTCAATCCAGGAGGATACCGATGACGAGGGAACTCCGGTGCTCATTCTGAACGTAAC
>CAMNBW010000299.1 GCA_946533525.1 uncultured Lachnospiraceae bacterium | reverse complement strand
CCTTACTTTTCGTCCAGTATTACCGTTATATGGCTCATTCTCTTCTGAATTCTGTAAGCCCTGCCCTGTGCCCTGGGCTGTATCCTCTTCATTATCGGACCCCTGCCCGCGTAGCACTCGGCTATATAAAGATTGTTTCTGTTTAATCCGTTGTTGTTCTCGGCATTGGCTGCCGCGGATTCGACAAGCTTCTTGATAACAGTTGAAGCGTATCTGGGATTATAAGTCAGAATTGCCAAAGCTTCATTTAAGTTCTTGCCTCTGATGGCATCGAGCACGAAGCATGCCTTCTGCTCCGGAATTCTGGCAAAGGATAACTTTGCTGAAGGTCTCGTATCCTTATTTTCGTTTCTCTCTCTCTTTATTTGAGTTCTGTGCCCTCTAGACATCTCTTCCTCCTTTAATCCCTTAGTTTACTTGGGATGTCTTCGCGTTACCCGAATGACCTCTGTAGGTGCGCGTGCTGACAAACTCACCAAGTTTATGACCTACCATGTCTTCCGTGATATATACGGGGACATGCTTTCTTCCGTCATGGACAGCAATCGTGTGGCCTACGAAAGAGGGAAAGATCGTGGATCTGCGGGACCAGGTCTTAAGCACCTCTTTACTTCCGGAAGCGTTCATCGCATCTATTTTCTTTAAAAGGCTCTCATCAGCGAAAGGTCCTTTTTTAAGTGAACGTGACATTAATTATCCTCCTTATACCCTTTAAACATTTAAGGCTTTACCGTTTCTTCTTCTTACAATGAGTTTATTTGAAGCCTTCTTCCTCTTCCTGGTCTTGTATCCCAATGCGGGCTTGCCCCAAGGGGTACTCGGTCCGGGACGGCCTATAGGTGATCTTCCTTCACCACCGCCGTGAGGATGGTCGTTGGGGTTCATGACTGAACCACGAACGTGAGGTCTGATGCCCATGTTGCGAATTCTTCCGGCTTTTCCGTAATTGATAAGGTTGTGGTCTATGTTGCCTACCGTTCCTATCGTAGCTCTGCACTCTATCGGCACCATTCTCATTTCGCCCGAAGGAAGCTTAAGTGTCGCATACTTGCCTTCCTTTGCCATAAGCTGTGCCGCAGCTCCTGCCGAACGTACCATCTGTCCGCCCTTTCCGGGGAACATCTCTATATTATGTACGTTTGTACCAACCGGTATATTGGTAAGCGGCAGGCAGTTTCCTACTCTGATCTCGGCCTCGGGTCCGCAGTGAAGCTCTGTTCCTACCTTCAGACCCTCCGGAGCGAGAATGTATCTCTTCTCTCCGTCCGCATAGTACAGAAGAGCTATATTTGCTGTTCTGTTGGGATCGTACTCGATTCCCTTTACTATTGCGGGTATACCGTCCTTATCGTTTCTCTTAAAATCTATTATTCTGTACTTTAACTTGGCTCCGCCGCCTCTGTGGCGAACGGTTATCTTACCCTGGTTATTTCTTCCCGAATGCTTCTTTAAGGAAACGACAAGCGATTTTTCAGGTCTGCTCTTGGTGATCTCTGAGAAATCCGAACCTGTCATGTGCCTTCTGGAAGGCGTATACGGGTTATATGTTTTAATTCCCATTGTCTGACTCCTTTTCTATCGTACTGCACTCAAGGCATCCTTGTGCAGTCCATAATTATCGGTTGCTTAAAGTCCTGTGAACAGCTCTATGTCCTTACTCTCTGCAGTGAGCTGTACATACGCTTTTTTCTTCTTTGCAGTCTTTCCGACTACCATGCCTCTTCTCTTTTTCTTTCCGCCGATGTTCATGGTATTTACGCTCTTTACCTTTGCGCCTTCGAACATCTTTTCAACGGCTTCCTTTATCTGGCTCTTATTAGCCTCGGGGTGAACATAGAATGTATACTTCTTGTCTGCCATAAAGCCCATGGATTTCTCCGTAACTACCGGCTTGAGTATAACATCATAATACTGAAGACTGGCCATTATGCATACACCTCCTCAATCTTAGCTACCGCAGCCTTGGTTGCAATGACTGTCGAGTATTTCATAATATCGTAGGTGTTGATAGTGTTGATCTGTGCCGTCTTGACACCCTCGATATTTCTTGCGCTCATGATAACCGTCTTGTCAAGGCTGTCAAGAATGACCAGAGCCTTGTTTACCTTGAGGTTATCCAGCACCTCCTTAAACTTTCTTGTCTTTATCTCATCGAGTTTAAGCTCGTCGAGCACGATGAACTTCTCATCCTGAACTCTTGAAGTAAGGGCGCTCTTTAAAGCGATACGTCTCTCCTTCTTGTTCATCTTGAATGAATAATCCCTGGGTGTGGGAGCAAATACAACTCCGCCGTGTACCCACTGGGGTGATCTCGTCGAACCCTGTCTTGCATGACCGGTTCCCTTCTGTCTCCAGGGCTTTCTTCCTCCTCCCGATACCTCGGAACGGGTCTTTGCCTTCTGCGTACCCTGACGATTGTCCGCAAGCTGCTTAACTACAGCCTGATGAACGAGATTCTCATTAACTTCTATACCGAAAACAGCATCATTTAAGTCGATATTTCCGACTTCCTTGCCTTCCATGTTGTAAACTTTTACATTCGCCATGTTTCTTACCCTCCTTTCCTCTAAGGATATTTATCAAACGCTTTCCTTGATCGTTATAAGAGATTTCTTAGGTCCGGGAAC
>CAMNBW010000298.1 GCA_946533525.1 uncultured Lachnospiraceae bacterium | reverse complement strand
GAAATAACGCATGTATTTTCATCCTCCCCCAGCTTCTTTAGCTCGTCCTGCTTCTGCTTTACCGAAGCTCCGGGAGCGAGCACCAGTATTTTCCCGTATGCCTCAAGCTCCTTAGAGAGGGACTCGACGCCCGCGGCATCGTCCACTTCCACATTCATATACTGTTTATAAAGCTCTTCGATATATTCCTTATTGAACATCTCGGCTTCGCTTCTTTCCACCTTCGAAAGGATACGCTGAATATCCTTGGTGGTAAGCCTTCCGCGCCCGGCAAGGTATTCTGCGTAAGTTCTGTGAAGGCCGAATTTTGCCGAAAGGGAGTAGGGTATCGAATAACCCCAGGGCTCCCGGGCCTTGATGGGCGCAATGCAGGTATCTATCGCATCCAACGCGGGTTCTATCGAATAAGAACAGCCGTATTCTATATTTAAATGATCCATTATCTGCTCAATGCACAGATTCCCCGGAACCCTTCCCATTCCAAGGAGGGAGCCGTCGATACTGATGTTTCGCTTGGGATTTCTTATCTCAAGAAAATGCTGGGCCAGAGAATAGGCAAGCCCGAGATTTTCATGCAGATGGACACCTATACATATGTCCGGGTCCAGGTTGTGATCGACCATGTAATACATATGCGAAAGATCGGAGCAGCGCATTACTCCGAAGGTATCCACGATTGAAAAGCCGTAGGGATGCAGCTCATTGACCTTGTGTATGACCTCCAGATACTGCTCGTCCGTATAGACATTGCAGTTTACCGGATTAATATAACACTTGTAACCCTTGTCCATCAGGATCCTTGCGGCATTTAAGCCCCAGTCCAGACGGTGCCTTTTAAAGGACAGACGGATGAATTCCACCGTTCCGTCGCAGGGCTCCAGATGCTCCACATCGATAAAATCCGCCATCAGCGAAAAATGGGAGGCGCCCTTATCCTTAGGCAGAATACGCTTTACATCTTCGATATTATAATAGCGCGCGCTATCCTTATCGCAGGGGCTGTCCCAAAGGAAGCCCACTTCGATTATGTCTATCTGTGCGTCTACCAGCTTTTTTACTATGTATTTTATCTTATCCTCGCCGAATTTCCCGTCGACTATATGGCCGCCGTCTCTTAAGGTACAGTCGAGGATCTTTATATCTCCCTGCATTTTTTCACCGATCAGGACAGTCCGTCCCTCTTTCTGATCAGCTCTTCCACTTCAGGTATCTGTTCGGGCATATCCACTCCTATAGTGGGAAGATCGCTTATCCCGAGCCTGATCTTTCGGCCGTGCTGAAGGGCCCTTATGGGCTCAACGCCGTTTTCGCCGATCTCCAGGTCGGTCTGCCCCCATGAAAGGAATTCTATGAGGAAATCTCTTGTATAAGCATACAGTCCCACCAGCAGATAGGCATCCGCCTTGTCAAAATTATAAGGTATCGGAGCCCTCGAAAAATACATGGCATCGCCGTTTAAATCGCAGACGGCCTTGACCACTCCGTACTTTTCCCACTCCGTCCTCTCGTCGATTTTGGTCCTCAGCGCCGCATACTCCACGCCCTCGTCCAGGACTATATGCAGCACCTGTCTTATGGCCTCAGGCTCTATAAGGGGCTCATCGCCCTGTATATTTAAGTAGATGTCCCCGTCAGTACGCTCAGCCACTTCAGCCACCCTGTCGGCCCCTGTAACATGCTCTCCGGTCATCATATAATTCATGCCGTACTGCCTGCAGCAGTCCGCTATGCGCTCGTCGTCGGTGGCAACCACGAGCTCGTCTATCTCCTCAACCTTTTTAGCCTGTTCATATACCCACCATACCATGGGCTTCCCAAGTATAAGCGCCAGAGGCTTTCCGGGATAGCGGCTTGACTGGTATCTGGATGGAATAACGCCTATTATTTTCATTTTCTTATCTCTCCGTTCAATATTTTTTTCAGTATCTTTACAGTGTTCTCTTCTGCATTTGGCTCCCAGAAGTACTTCGAAGCGGCGCGGACATCGATGGCATTGCCGCTGTCTATATAGTCATACAGCTCGTCGGCGGTCTCAACCACTTTTGCGAAACCCTTTTCGTACACTCCCATTATGTCCGTAGCGAGAGGGTGCTTCAGGATATAGGTCTGCAGACCGAAGCCGATGCCCTCGTAAAGAGCCGTGGATTTTACCCCCACCTGGGCATAGCTCTCTGCAAAAAGCTCATATATATTTTTTTCATTCGTATCGAGAACCGTAAGCCCGGAAGCCGCCAGTTCAGGGTACATTTCCCGCCATGAAGAATACTCAATCGGGTGCAATTTAAACACCACGTTCATGCAATCATTCGACATTTTTGCAATTTTTCTTGCAAAATCTATTGCCAGGAGGCTCAAATCGCGTCCATAGACCAATCCGCTTATGAAAACAACTGTTTTTTTAGCCTTGTCCGCCTGTCCCGCAGCTGCGCCATACTGTGCCAGCTTTTTTTCGAAATTATACTGCCCCGCAACGAAAAACCTCTCCTCCTTGGGTAGGGGAGGCCTTGCAAAGTCCTTCCAGTACTCCGAGAAGGTCAGGCAGAAGTCCGCATACTGCTTTTCCCGCACTCCTTCAGGATATTTCGAGTTTTCGGTAAGGATACTGTGCTGTATTTCCACGGTGGGAATATCCAGCTCCTTGCAAAGCTCGTTAAACAGCTTGGCTTCAAAGCTTTTCCC
>CAMNBW010000297.1 GCA_946533525.1 uncultured Lachnospiraceae bacterium | reverse complement strand
ACAGACCTAAGCTGGTATTTTTCTTTGACGAGGCGCATCTTCTCTTCGACGGAGCCTCCAAGAGCCTTATGGACAAGATCGAGCAGGTTGTGAAGCTCATCCGTTCCAAGGGAGTCGGAGTGTATTTTGTAACGCAAAATCCCAGAGATATTCCCGACGGAGTGCTCTCACAGCTCGGGAACAAGATAGAACACGCCCTGCACGCATATACTCCGGCCGAGCAGAAGGCGGTAAAGGCTGCAGCGGATTCCTTCAGGGCCAATCCCGATTTTGATACGATGGAGACCATAATGTCGCTGGGAACCGGAGAGGCGCTTATCTCCTTTTTGGGAGAAGACGGCGTACCCCAGATAGCCCAAAAAGGTTTTATCCTTCCGCCCAAAAGTAAATTCGGAAGTATAGACAGTGCCCGGCGCGAGGCAGTGATAAAGTCGTCCCTCCTTTACGGGAGATATGCTGAGAGCTACGATCCCGATTCGGCATATGAATTCCTTAACCGCATGGGGCTGGAAAAGGAGGCAGAGGCCGAGAGACTCAAGCAGGAGGCGGCTGCAGAAAAGGAGAGGCTCAAGCAGGAGGCCGCCGAGGAAAAAGAGCGGCTTAAGAAAGAGGCTGCCGAGGAAAAGGAGCGGCTTAGAAGAGAGGCTGCGGAAGAAAAGGAACGCCAGAAAAAAGCTGCTGCCGAGGAAAGAGAAAGGCAGAAGCAGGAGGCGGCAGCGGACAGGGCCACCAAGCGCGCGGCCAAATCCGTGGGCAGCTCCGTCGCGGGGACAGTTGGAAGAGAGGTCGGAAAGACCGTAGGCTCTTCCTTCGGAAAGTTCGGAAAGACCCTCGGCGGAAACCTGGGAGCATCCCTGGGACGCGGGATCTTAAGTACATTATTTAAATTATGAGTGGAGTGTGAAAATGAGCGAAAGTATTTTCAGACAGAAAAGTTTAGACAAGGTATCGTCACCGGAGCAGCTTAACGACTATATCAGCGTTACGACTCCGGGAGTGTGGATGCTGATAGTCAGCATCATCCTTATCCTCATCGGGATCATAGTGTGGGGCACGGTGGCTGAGCTGGATACAACGGTGGATGCCCCCGCCATAATCAATAATGGAGAGGGCACCTTCTATGTCAAGGCGCAGGACGCCTTAAAGGTGACGATCGGAAAGCCTGTCAGGATAGAGAAGGTGGAGGGCAAGGTTGTAAATATCGGTGTTGACAGCATGAAAGCCGAGGATGTTCTCGGAGACTTTGCACTTATTGATGCCGGATATGATGAGGATACTATAGTATATCCTGTCAAGGCGCAGATTAATATTAATGATGGAATATACAGGGGTCAGATAATCATAGATAAGGTCAGCCCTCTGTCATTCCTCGTAAATGGAGAAAAGTAGTCAAATGGCCGCTGAAATAGCTAAAAAGCAGATTAAACAGCCTGTACAGGGAAAGGTGGCAAAAGTGCCTGTCATAATGCAGATGGAGGCTCTGGAATGCGGAGCCGCCTGTCTGACAATGGTACTTTCCTATTATGATAAGTGGATACCTCTCGAGCAGGTCAGAGTGGACTGCGGAGTTTCCAGAGATGGCTCCAATGCCAAAAACATACTTAAGGCTGCAAGAAATTACGGCCTGGATGCCGCAGGCTACAGGATGGAGCCGGAGGACATTAAAAATGAAGGTCTCTTCCCCGCCATCATTCACTGGAATTTCAACCATTTTGTGGTTTTAAACGGTTTTAAGGGAGATAAGGCGTATTTAAACGACCCTGCAAGAGGCAGCGTTACCGTACCAATGAAGGAATTCGATGAGTCCTTTACCGGTATCTGCCTGATGTTTGAGCCTACGGATGCGTTTGTACCCGAGGGCAAACCCAAGAGTATGTTATCTTATGCCAAAGAACGGCTCAAGGGTACCGCGGTCGCAGTGGCTTTTGTGGTTCTTACGTCTATAATAACCTCTCTCCTTGGGGTTATAAATCCCGTATTTTCAAGAATATTCATAGACAGGCTGCTTCCGGGAGTAAATCCCTCCTGGGCGATGCCCTTTCTGATGGCCCTGACAGGCTTTGCTATCCTGCAGATCGTCACGATGTGGGTCAATGCCATATATTCGTTAAAGATCAACGGAAAGATGGCTATCGTGGGAAGCTCGACCTATATGTGGAAGATACTGCACCTTCCAATGGAATTCTACTCCCAGAGAATGGCCGGAGACCTCCAGATGAGAAAGGCCTCCAATGCAACCGTGGCTACTAATCTGGTGCAGACGGTGGCGCCTCTGTTTCTCGATACGATAATGATGTTTTTCTATCTTTTCATCATGCTGGCTAACAGTCCGCTGCTGACGGCACTCGGACTTCTGAGCATAATCTTCGATATAATCGTGGCCCGGATCATCTCGAAAAAACGTGTCAACATCATGAGAGTGCAGATGAGGGATTCAGGAAAGCTTGCAGGTCAGACCATAGCCGGAATTGAGATGGTGGAATCCATAAAGGCCAGCGGAGCCGAGAACGGCTTCTTTAAGCGCTGGTCAGGTTATCAGGCCAGCGTCAATACGCAGACAAACAGATATACAAAGATCAATTCCTATCTGGGAATGATCCCTACCATAATTTCGCAGACCATCAACACCCTTATTCTTGTTATCGGTGTGTATATGACCATGAACGGACAGTTTACCCTCGGTATGG
>CAMNBW010000296.1 GCA_946533525.1 uncultured Lachnospiraceae bacterium | reverse complement strand
GTAACATTTTCGTTGTTACGACCCTTCTTTTAATGTATAATACATAAGCTATGGGTATCGTTGAGACAAAGAATCTGACATATGAATATATAAGACGCGATGAAGAGGGGAATGTCGAGGGCATAACAAGGGCTGTCGATGGAGTGACCATGAGTATAGAGGAGGGTGACTTCATAGCTGTACTCGGTTCCAACGGCTCCGGAAAATCCACCTTTGCCAAGCATTTGAACGCCATCCTCTATCCTACGGAGGGCAGTGTCTTTGTGGACGGAAAGGACACCTCCGACCCGGCCAATACCTGGGACATCAGGCAGAGGGCCGGAATGATATTCCAAAATCCCGATAACCAGATAATAGGAAACGTGGTGGAAGAGGACGTAGGCTTTGGACCGGAGAATATGGGGGTTCCGACGGACGAGATCTGGGTCAGGGTCGAAGAGGCTTTAAAGACCCTCAACATGTATGAATTTCGCAAGCATTCCCCGAATAAGCTCTCCGGAGGGCAGAAGCAGAGGGTGGCGATAGCCGGAGTAGTGGCTATGCATCCGAAGTGCATAATCATGGATGAGCCCACGGCCATGCTGGACCCGCTGGGGCGCAGGGAGGTCATCAGGGCAGCACGGGCCTTAAACGACGTGGAGGGCGTTACGATAATACTGATAACCCACTATATGGAAGAGGTCATCTATGCGGACAAGGTCTTTGTAATGGACAAGGGAAGAGTGGCCATGCAGGGAAGTCCAAGGGAGATCTTTTCCAGGCCGGAGGAGCTAAAAAAACTCAGGCTGACTGTGCCGCAGGCAACCCTGCTGGCATATGAGCTCAAAAAAAGAGGGCTCGATCTGCCGGACGGGATACTTTCCGGAGATGAGCTCGTAAGAGAGATCTGTATAAGGAGCGGCAAAAATATGGAACTGGAAAAATATAAAAAGGCTTTGTCGGAGTTTGCAAATTAATGTCGTTCATAGTAAACCATTTAAGTCACATATACGGTGAAAAGACTACGCTGGAGGTCAAGGCCCTGGACGATGTCTCCTTAAAGATAGCTGACGGTGAATTCATCGGTCTTATCGGCCATACGGGGTCGGGCAAATCCACCTTTGTACAGCATCTGAACGGGCTCATGAGGGCCACGAGCGGCCAGATTTTGTACAACGGAGAGGATATATACGACAAAGGCTACGACAGAGTCAGGCTCCGCTATCACGTGGGGCTGGTATTTCAGTATCCCGAGCACCAGCTTTTTGAGGAGAGCGTATTTAAGGATGTGTGCTTCGGCCCGAAAAACATGGGCCTGAGTGAGAAGGAGGCGGAGCTCAAGGCCTATGAGGCCTTAAAGAAGGTCAAGCTTCCCGATGAATATTTTTATGTCTCGCCCTTTGACCTTTCGGGAGGGCAGAAGAGAAGGGTGGCTATCGCCGGAGTGCTGGCGATGCAGCCTGACGTACTTATACTGGACGAGCCCACTGCGGGGCTGGACCCCACCGGGCGGGATGAAATATTGGATATGATAAAGGAGCTGCATGAGAGCGGAAAGACCATTATCCTGGTGTCCCACAGCATGGATGATGTGGCGAACTATGTGGACAGACTGCTGGTCATGAACAGGGGGAGGCTCGTGATGGACGGCAGGCCCGGAGATGTCTTTGAGCGGTTCCGGGAGCTTCAGAGCATGGGACTTGCGGCTCCGGAGGTTACGTATATTATGCATAAACTGAATGTTTTTGAGCTGCCCGTAAATATCCGGGTGACTACCATAAAAGAAGCTGCCGACAGTATAATGAGCCTGTTTCGGGGGCAGTCCGGAGAGCTTCGATGATACGTGATATAACTGTCGGACAGTATTACCAGACGGAATCGGTCCTTCATTCGCTGGACCCCCGGACGAAGCTGATAGGAGTACTGGTCTATCTGGTCTCGCTGTTTTTGTTTAACAGTATAAGTGTATATATTATCGCGACCGTCTTTCTGGTGAGCACAATAGCCCTGTCGAGGGTTCCGGTCTCCTATATTTTGAAGGGTATGAGGAGCATGGTGTTTATCCTGCTCCTTACGGTCGTATTTAACGTATTCCTGACCCCGGGTGTCCCTGTGTTCACCTTCTGGAAGCTTCAGGTCACGAGGGAGGGACTGGTCGTTGCGGGATACACCGCTGTAAGGCTTATTTACCTCATAATCGGCTCTTCGCTCCTGACCTTTACTACAACTCCAAATAATCTGACGGACGGCCTGGAGAGCCTTATGAAGCCCTTAAAGGCCTTCAGGGTACCTGTGCACGAGGTAGCCATGATGATGTCCATAGCTCTGAGGTTCATCCCCATACTTCTGGATGAGACCGACAAGATCATGAAGGCGCAGCAGGCCAGAGGAGCCGATTTTGAGCATGGCAATATTTTAAGGCGGGCAAAGGCCCTTGTGCCTATTCTGGTGCCGCTTTTTGTCTCAGCCTTCAGGAGGGCAAACGATCTGGCAATGGCTATGGAGGCCCGCTGCTACAGAGGGGGCGACGGCAGGAGCAAGATGAAGCCGCTTAAATATAAGGGCCGGGATATAGCCGCCTTTATTATTCTGATCGTATATTTTGCGGCGGTGATCGCTGCAGGAAGATTTTCTCCGCTATGAGGAGGCTCATGCTAAGGGTGGCCTATGACGGGACGCTCTACCACGGCTGGGACTTTCAGGAGGGGCAGAAGACCGTGGCGGGG
>CAMNBW010000295.1 GCA_946533525.1 uncultured Lachnospiraceae bacterium | reverse complement strand
GGAGGAATTATAAATAATGGATGATCAGATTTTTGACAGAATAAGTGAAGTCGATCTGAAAAAAACCATGGAAACATCATATATCGATTATGCGATGAGCGTTATCGCATCGAGAGCTCTTCCCGATGTAAGGGACGGCTTAAAGCCTGTTCAAAGAAGGATCCTCTACTCCATGATCGAGCTGAATAACGGTCCCGACAAGCCGCACAGGAAATGCGCGCGTATAGTCGGCGATACCATGGGTAAATATCATCCTCATGGCGACAGTTCCATTTACGGTGCTTTGGTAAATATGGCACAGGAATGGTCTATGAGATATTGTCTTGTGGACGGACACGGAAACTTCGGTTCAGTGGACGGAGACGGCGCCGCCGCCATGCGTTATACCGAGGCGAGACTTTCCAAAATATGTATGGAAATGCTTGTGGATATCAACAAAGATACTGTTGATATGGTAGATAATTTCGACGGAACCGAAAAGGAGCCCGCCGTTCTTCCCGCAAGATTTCCGAATCTCCTTGTAAACGGAACTACGGGTATAGCCGTTGGAATGGCTACAAATATTCCTCCGCATAATCTCAGGGAGGTAGTGGATGCCGTTGTCAGGATAATCGACGACAACATAGAGGACAGGGAAACAACTATCGAAGATATTTTAAGGATAGTTAAGGGACCTGACTTCCCCACCGGCGGAATGATAATGGGGACCAGGGGTATTGAAGAGGCTTACCGCACCGGCAGAGGAAAGATAAAGGTAAGGGCCATAACGGATATAGAGACTCTTCCCAACGGAAAGAGCAGGATCATCGTTACCGAGCTTCCCTATCTTGTAAATAAGGCCAATCTTATTAAGAATATTGCGGATCTTGTAAAGGATAAAAAGATAGACGGAATTACTGATCTGAGGGATGAATCGAGCCGTGAGGGAATGAGGGTCGTCATTGAACTCAGGCGGGATGTAAATGCAAATATAATCTTAAACCAGCTCTTTAAGCATACCCAGCTCCAGGATACCTTCGGAGTTATAATGCTTGCTCTGGTAAATAATGAGCCCCATATCCTGAACATCCTTGAAATGCTCAAGTGCTATATCAAGCACCAGGAGGATGTAGTAACAAGGAGGATCAAATACGATCTCAACAAGGCGGAAGAAAGAGCCCATATTTTAGAGGGACTTTTAAAGGCTCTCGATGTTATCGACGAAGTAATAAGGATAATAAGAGCCAGCCAGACCGTAGCCGAGGCCAAGGAGAAGCTTATTGACTTCTTAAAGATAGACGACGTCCAGGCTCAGGCCATAGTTGATATGAGGCTTCGTGCCCTTGCAGCCCTGGAGCGTGAAAAGATCGAGAATGAATACAGGGAGCTCGAGGCAAAGATAAAGGAATTTAAAGAGATCCTTGCCGACAGGAAGAAGCTGCTTGGAGTAATAAAGACTGAAATTTCCGTGATCTCCGGAAAGTACGGGGACGACAGGAGAACGAGCATAGGCTTTGACGCAACGGAAATATCCATGGAGGATATGGTTCCCAAGGACAATACCGTGCTTGCCATGACCTCTTTGGGATATATAAAGAGGATGACTGTCGACAATTTTAAGGCCCAGCATCGTGGAGGCAAGGGAATAAAGGGTATTACGACGATTGAGGACGACTATATAGAAGACCTCCTGATGACGACTACCCATAATTACGTTATGTTCTTTACGAATAAGGGAAGAGTGTACCGTCTTAAAGCTTATGAAATTCCGGAGGCTTCAAGGACGGCAAGAGGAGTTGCCATAGTCAATCTTTTGGATCTGACTCCCGGGGAGAAGATAACTGCAACTATACCTATAAAGGACTATAACGAGGGAAAATCTCTTTTTATGGTTACGAAGAGGGGTATAGTCAAGAAGACGGAGATAATGGAATTCGCCAATGTTCGAAAGAACGGGCTTATTGCAATCAATTTAAGGGATGACGATGAGCTTATAGAGGTTAAGCAGACCGCAAAGGACGAAGAGATCTTCCTTG
The DNA here is from genome assembly GCA_946533525.1 of uncultured Lachnospiraceae bacterium. Lineage (GTDB taxonomy): Bacteria > Bacillota > Clostridia > Lachnospirales > Lachnospiraceae > NK4A144. The sequence goes on along the minus strand of CAMNBW010000295.1, from coordinate 691 downwards.
TGACAAAATTCGGTATGTGCATAAGATTCAAGGAATCCGATGTAAGGTCAACCGGCAGGACTTCCATGGGAGTAATTGGGATGAACTTAAACGGCGACGACGAGATCGTCGGAATGCAGATCAAATCCCAGGGAGGCTCGCTTCTTATTGCTTCCGAAAACGGAATGGGGAAAAGGACCTCCATTGACGAATTTTCGCTGCAGTACAGGGGCGGCAAGGGAGTAAAATGCTATAAGATCACCGAAAGGACCGGAGACGTCATAGGAGTAAAGGCCGTTAATGACGACCATGAGATAATGCTCATAACTGATACCGGAGTCATAATCCAGATAAGAGCAGATGATGTTTCGCAGTTGGGAAGGATAACTATGGGCGTAAAGCTCATGAATCTGGAAGAAGGCGTGAAGATAGTTAAAATGGCTAAGGTGCGCGAAAAGGTTTCCGACGGAGATCAGGAAATCGATGAGCAGGAGATAGAAGAGGTTTCGGAGGCCGCTGCAGAAGAGGAAGCAGCGAAAGAGGTTTTCTTGGAGCCGCAGGTAAGTGAAGATGCAGAGATGGTTGAAGAGGCTGATAAAAATGATTAATAAAAAGTTGCAATTCAGTGGTCTGGCTGACCACTGAATTAAACCCAATAAAAAATGGAGCTAATCAGACTCGAACTGACGACCTCTTGCATGCCATGCAAGCG
>CAMNBW010000294.1 GCA_946533525.1 uncultured Lachnospiraceae bacterium | reverse complement strand
ACAGCGGCTATCGTCCTCTTTTCCCTGGCTTTAAGCTCATATAATTCAGGATAGAGGGCGGCGAAGATAAAGCCCGTCATAAGGGAGTAGCCCCAGACCCACCTGTTTGAGACATAGGCAAAGCCGTTAAGGGCAAAGCCCGCCGCGGGTATCAGCAGGAAAAGGGTCATTATCACAAAAAGCACAAAGCTCTTCTTATGCGCCCTTCTCCTTATAAAGAGCAATATCACGAGCACTAGGGGCAGGGCGGTATAGCCTAAGAGCGTCCCGCTTCCGTTCCCCTTATGGGCCACATAGCTTCCGATAAGGCCAAAATAAAAGTCTATGTTATAGAGTATCTGGACGTATTTTTCGGCCTTCCAGCGGGCGGAGGAAAGCATGACGTTTAAGACCGGTATCAGAAGAACCGCAGAAATTAAAAAGGCGTTCAGGCCGTAAAGCGCAAAGCGCCCCAGTGTCTTTAAAGCGCTCTTCGCCTCAAAGCGCGGAAACTTACAAAAATACCGGTATACGATGTAGAGCGCCGCCAACAGGGCCTGCATATAGAAATAATAGAAATTACTCAAGGCCGCTATGGACGTAAATATTATGAAAAGAGCGGGGCTCTCGTCCTCATATATCTTGTCGATCCCCAAAATTATAAGCGGAAAGTAGACCAGCGGCGAGGAAAAGCAGGAATGCATAAGGCACTGGGTCAGGGAATACGCGGCAAAGACATAGATAAGGGAGGCAAACAAGGTGGCCGCGCGGGTATTTTTATGCCACAGCGAAAGCCAGGAAAAAGCCAGGCCTGCAAAATAGAGCCTTAAAACATATATCCCGAAGTAGAGATACTGCATTTTCGACACCGGAACTATCGCACTGAGGAGCGTAAAGGGGTCTCCTATGGCGTAATAATGAAGGGTCGTTATAATATCCGAGCCGTAGCCCAGGCAATCGTCCCACATAGGCAGACTGAAGGCCCCTCCGTCCAACAGGTCTTTTATGACGGCCTTCAGATATTTCCCGTAATAGAGCAGGGCATTGTAATGCTGCTTTAAGCCGTCCTGCTGCCAGATATTGGTCTTGTGGTAGAGGATAAAATAGCCCGCGGTTAAGCCCAGGCATACGGCAAAAAGGAGGGTATAGCAGCAGATATAGGAATATTTCCCCCTCCTTATGCGCTCATATATTTTATTTAAATTCAGATTGATGTCTGTTGATCTCATGCCTATAAATATAGCACATGTATTATGGTTATATCAATTTTGTGTTGCGATCCGGCGCATAACCCGACGCCTGACTATATCAATCTGACACCATTCCCCCGGCGCAGGGTTGGTCCGATGTTGTCCCTAAAACCCATTAGTTCTAATATTAAATTTGAACCAGCTCTATTTTTTATGTATGTTCTAAGCTATTGACATAGCAAACCGTCTATTGTACCATTTTCCTACCGGAATACAGGAATTAAATTCTTCGCAAAGATACCGGGAATATGACCATAGGCATATAAAAAGGAGGAAATACAAATGGCAGACAGAAACGGTTTTTCCACATTGGCTATAAGGGCAGGCTACAACAGCGCGGATCATTTCAATTCAGTAAATCCGCCCATATATCAGACCGCATCCTTTGACCTGCACGACATCGACAGGACCCGCAGACTCTGGACCGGGGCTGAGGGCGGCGGTATCTATTCCAGAGTAGGAAACCCCACCGGCGGCATCCTTGAGGAGCGGATCGCGGCCCTGGAGGGAGGAAAGGCGGCGGTAGCCCTGTCCTCCGGGATGGCAGCCCAGGTATACACTCTTCTGCTTTTGGGGCAGGGCGGCGGAAATATAGTTTCAGGCTCCTCCCTCTACGGAGCCGCAATGCTCGCCATGATAAAATTTCTTCCTCAGTACGGCATTACCGCAAAATTCGTGGAAAAGCGCGACGATCCGGCAGAATATGAGAAGCTCATAGACGAGAACACCAAGGCTGTGTACTTAGAATCCATCAGCAATCCCAACATTGAGCTCTACGATATAGACGCAATAGCGGAAGCGGCACACAGGCACGGAGTTCCCGTCATCGTGGACAATACGGTGGCAACGCCCTATCTCTACCGCCCCTTTGAACACGGCGCTGACATAGTTATCTACTCCGCCACCAAGGAATTAAACGGACACGGGAATACCATAGCCGGCCTCGTAGTGGAAAAGGGAGACTTCCCCTACGATGAAAAACGCTTTCCCCAGTTTTACGAAAAAGAGTGGAAAATGCGTGACCTTCAGGACAACAGGCGCTCTCCCGTGGAGTTCATGCCCGGCACCCCGGTCATAGCCTCCCTGAAGATCTTCTTTACCGAATTCCTGGGCGGGGCCTTGGGCTCCTTCGAGTCCTATATGGTGCTTCAGGGTCTCTCCACCCTTACGGTAAGGCTCGATAAAAAGCTGCAGACCGTTAAAAAGATCGTGGAGTTTTTGGAAGAGCGTCCCGAGGTGGAATTTGTCCGCTACCCCTATGCGAAGGGCAGCAAATATAAGGCTCTTGCAGACAGGGATTTCCCCAAAGGTCCCGGAGCCCTGCTCTCCTTCGGCATTAAGGGCACAAGGGAGCAGGAGGGCAAATTCATAAGCTCCCTTAAAAACTTCTCCTACCATGTAAATATCGGAGATGTGCGCTCCCTTATCACCAACCCGCCGGAGAATACCCACTGCGAGCTCACCCATGAATATCATGTGCTGGCCGACATACCCGCAAACCTTAT
>CAMNBW010000293.1 GCA_946533525.1 uncultured Lachnospiraceae bacterium | reverse complement strand
CTGAGGCAGTCATAGACCTTCTTTTCCTTATAGCGCAGCTGTGCCTCATAGCTCATTGCCTGCAGCTGGCATCCGCCGCAGCGCTTCGCTATGGGGCAAGGAGGCTCCACCCTGTCGGCGGACGGCTCCAAAAGCTTTATCAGCCTGGCATAAGCATAGCTTTTTTTAACCTTGGTTATCCCGGCAAGCACCTTGTCGCCTGCCACGGTGCCCTTTATAAATATGGGGAAGCCATCCACCTTTGCGATGCCTTCCCCGTCATTTCCCTGAGCTGTTACAGTCAGGATCATTTCATCGTTCTTTTTCATATCATCATTCCTCTGGAATCTATATGATCATTTTAAGCAGTTCCGCCGTACACTTGCTTTTCAGGTTTCTCACCATTCTCCCGACCTTCGGATGTTGGAATCCAATACTCTGTTAAACCCGAGCCAGCCGGTCTTTCCTGCCGAATTTAACAGCAGCTCCTTCATAGTCTCCATTTTGGCGTCGGTGTTGTCCGCGTGGTTTAGCGCCATCGCCTCCATTAAGGCGGGCTTTTTGGGAGAGCCGAATTCGTATTCGCCGTGATGCGAAAGTATGCAGTGAACGAGCTCTGTCAGCAGTTTACCCGGAAAATCTTCGATCTCCTTTGCCTTTTCTTCTATCATGACTGCGCCCATAACGATATGCCCCAAAAGCTGCCCCTCGTCGGTATAGTCGTTATGCGGAAAGGGTGAAAGCTCCCTGACCTTTCCTATATCGTGCAGCAAAGCCGCCGTTACTAACAGATCATGATTTAAGGTCGTATACACCTTGGTATAATATTTGCAGAGCCTGGTAACCGCAAGGGTGTGTTCCATCAGTCCGCCCACAAAGCCGTGGTGAATCTGCTTTGCCGCAGAGCTTTTCTTAAATCTGCTTACGAATTCCTTATCCTCTTCAAAAAATTTTTTCAGCAGCAGGTTGAGGTGCGGATTATGCACGGTATTGATAACATTTAAAAGATCCCTGTACATCTCCTCAATATCATGGGAACTTACAGGCAGATAGTCGGCGGGGTCATATTCTCCCTCGGATGCAACCCTCAGCCTTTTTATTGAAATCTGCAGCGCTCCCTGATAGCTCGACACATCCCCGGTAATGCTTACGTAATCGAGCTCATCGAACTCTTCTATGCCCTCTGAATTCGGCTCCCAGATCTTCGCGTTGAGAGTCCCGGTTCTGTCCGCAATGGTCAGGTTTTCATATGGCTTTCCGTTTTTCGTGACCGCAGACTGCTTTGTTTTAATAAGATATATATCGTTTACTCGTTCTCCATCGTGCAGATCGGATAAATATTTCATAAGTTCTTACTCCTCCTCTTTTAATGCATCAAACGTTACATCAAACGTCATCTCCTGATATTCTCCACGGGCATAACGCATTACCGTCACCACCGCATTGTCGTTCGGCTGGCTGTTTTGCAGCACCTTTTCATATTCGTCAAAGCTTTTGATCTCCTGGGTCCCTATACGGGTAATAACGTCTCCGCTTTGTATCCCGGCCTCCATTGCCGGCCCGTCCATGACTATCTCCGCAACATAGGCTCCCTCCGGCACTCCTTCTTCCATTGCCTCCTCCGGTACGTTGGTGCCGTAAATACCCATTCTTACCAGAGAAGAGCCGTTGGACAGCTTCTCAAGGGAGTTTCTAAGGTCGGAGATCGCAAAAGCGCTTATAAGATTGGCGGTGGCATAGTCACTCTTCTTTTCGGTAATAATTCCCAATACCGAGCCGTTATAATCCACTATTACGCCCGAAGCTCCTCTGCTTCCGTAAATATCCGTATTCACAAGGCGTATATTTCTGTCCACCATGCTGAGCGTCTGTCCTGTGGAGGTTACAAAGCCGTAGGCGATGGAATTGGCCCCGATGGGACTTCCTATGGCTATTATCGGCTCGCCGACCATATTGGAGGCTGAGGTATTGCCTAAGGATGCCTCACTGATTACGTCCTTCGTTTCCTCTCCGATCTGGTCAAGCTCCACACCGACTATCGTAAGTCCCGTGTTGGCGTCGCTCATTCCCATCCTTGCTTCCGCCTTCGTCCCGTCGGAAAACTCTACCCTTATCCTGTCGTTTTCATCAAATATCCCGCTGTCCACGACGATAAGAAGCTCCCTGCCGTTGTCCGCAAGGATAAGTCCCGATGCCTGATCCGTATTTTCATATGTATTCTCAAACCAATCCGTATCGGACGAGGTTCCGATCACGGTCACTATCGACCGTGAGGCCCTGGTCGCCGCATCGTAAAGATCCTCATAAAGATGCTTATAATCAGCTATTCCTATAGAAACTCTCTGTACGATATTGTTGTTGATTATCCTTGTGCCGATGGAGGCCGCCGAGACGCTCCCGGTTTCCTTCTTTTCCTGCACAGCCTCGTTTTGGCTTACCGGCTCTTCCGGCGCTGCCGGTGTCTCCTCAGCCTCAGTCCCGGTCTCTGCCTCTGCCTCTGCTTCCTCTGCGGAAACTGCGGTATTGTCGCTTCCGGTTTCCGGGGCGCCGTCGGACGGATTTTCCTCGGGGGTAAAATCCACCTTCTCCCTCATATCCGCACTTCCGTTGCGCTTTACCATTGTGGTAAAAACGCCCGCGGAAACAGCCCCGAACACCATGGCAAGGATTACCGTTGTGACTATCCGCCACAACAGCTTTTGCTTGTTTATGGGCTTATTTTTTCTTTTTTCTGTAATAAACTGGTAGTTTTCTGTCTTAT
>CAMNBW010000292.1 GCA_946533525.1 uncultured Lachnospiraceae bacterium | reverse complement strand
GTCGAACCGATATACATACCCGGTCTTTTTCTTACAGCTTCCAGACCTTCAAGAATTTGAATCTGATCTGCACCGTATTCCTGACTCATTTATATATCCTCACTTTTCCTTCTTTTACACTGTATGCCTTATCAATATTCAGTCTGCTTTTTACAAATTCTTCTATTCCCGTACAGGTTATGAGAGTTTGTATATTCCCGATACTGTTTAAAAGGTAATTCTGACGTTTTTCATCCAGCTCCGACAGTACATCGTCCAAAAGCAAAATAGGGCAGTCATTTACCTTTTGTTTTATCATCTCTATTTCCGAAAGCTTTAAAGAAAGTGCCGCCGTCCTCTGCTGCCCCTGGGATCCGTATTTTCTGATGTCGGTTCCGTTTAATATAAAGCCTATATCGTCTCTGTGGGGTCCTACGCTTGTAGAACCAAATCTTATATCCTTCTCCAGATTATTTTTCAGATTTATCTTGTAATATTCCGAATCTACGTTATTTTCATAGATTATCTCAAGCTTTTCACTGTCCCCTGTCAGTGAAAAATGAATTTTTCTTATTATCTCATTTATATCTTCAATGAATTTTTTTCTTTCTTCTATTACCTTTTTCCCGTAATAAACAAGCTGCTCATCCCAGGTCTCAAGGACATTTGACGTTTTTTCAAATTCCTGTATCTTTAAAAGCTTATTGCGCTGAACCAGACATTTATTGTACTTCGCTATATTATCGAGATACAGTCTGCTGAGCTGGCAAAGCTCCATATCTATAAATCTTCTTCTCTCCTGGGGACCGTTTTTTATAATATTCAGATCCTCGGGGGAAAAAAATATTATATTGACTATTCCCAAAAGGTCAGAGGCCTTCTTTATCGGAGAAGAATTGATCGCCACAAATTTTCTGCCCTGACGCCTTAAATGCATGTCTATCTTATAATCAATCTCATTTTTATTGAGCATCAGTCTTATATGAGATTCATCACAGCCAAACCTGATTATTTCATTGTCTTTGCTTCTTTTATGAGACTTGGTGGTGCAGGCAATATAGACAGATTCTAAAATATTGGTTTTTCCCTGAGCATTATCTCCGAAAAAAATATTGACGGAATTAGACAGATCCAGCTCTAAAAATTCATAATTTCTGTAATTTTCAAGTTCGATCCTTTTTATTATCATTTGATAATAATACTCACATCATCTATTTCAATCATATCTCCCGGCTTTATCTTTTTTCCCCTCGCTTTTTCTACGCTGCCGTTAACCTTTACTTCGCCTTCCGAGATCCTTATCTTTGCTTCTCCTCCGTTGCTGACCACATTGCAGGCCTTAAGAAGCTGGCCGAGTTTTATAAACTCTTCTCCCTGTCTTAACTTAAAATCCATATTTTTCATATTATCTCACTGTATTAAAATTGATCGGGAGGATGATATAGGTATATTTCTTATCATCATCGCTTATAAAACAGGGCTCTTTCGGATTCATCATATAAATCTTTATTTCCTCATCATCTATAACCCGCAGGGCCTCTATCAAAAACTTCGGGTTAAAGCCTATCTGTAAAGAAGCTCCCTCTTTCTGGATATTTATGAAATCATTCATCGAACCTATAGTGGAATTAAGCCTTACTTCCATTATTTCATCTTCTATTCCTAAAATAACGGGCTTTTTGTCCCCTTCCTTTACAAGAAGAGTCGATCTTTCAATACTTTCGATAAATTCTTTTCTGTTAATGATGACCTTGGTATTATAATTTTTTGAGAACATCCTGTTATATTCAAAATATTCTCCCTCTATAAGCCTCGATACCATTATGGTCTTGTCAAACTCAAACAGAACGTGTTTATCCGTGTAGAAAATATTTACCTCTTTTTCCACCTCTCCTGAAAGTATCTTATTTATTTCTCCGAGAGATTTACCCGGAATGATGAGCTTTCTGGAGCCGTAATTCTTCCTGAGCTCTATATTTCTTATGGATATTCTGTGTCCGTCCAAGGATACGACAGTAAGCCTGTTATCCTTTATCTCAAATAAGATACCTTTCATCAGCTTGTTGCTGTCATTATCCGATATTGAAAAGATGGTCTGTCTTATAACTTCCTTAAGGGTATACTGTGAAATAGTTATACTCTCGTCTTTCTTTACTTCGGGAAGATAGACAAAATCCTCTCCTGATTTTCCGGGAAGATTAAACTTTGCCTTCATACATTTAATCGTAGTTGTAAAGTTTTCCCCTGTTTCTATGGAAATATCCCCTTCAGGAAGCTTCCTTACTATATCGGAAAAAAGCTTTGCATCCAAAGCTATGATGCCGTTCTCATTTATCTCCCCGTCTATCCTGGTTTCAATTCCGATCTCCATATCGTTGGCGATAAGTTTTATGATCCCGTTTTCCGCTACTATGAGGATACATTCCAAAATAGTCATAGTAGTCTTGGAAGGAACTGCCTTTAAAACTATATTAACTCCTGTCAGCAGATCAGATTTTGAACATTTTATCTTCATTTCGTACTCCTTAAAATATATATATTTATAAATAAATATTTTTAGTAGTTGTTGTAGTAGGGGGTGTTTATTTGTTGATATTCCCGATAAACACCTTAAATAAAACAAAAATAAACATTAAAAACCATGTAGAAAAAGAAATTTTTGACTGTGAATCACTGTGAAATGATCTTTCCCTTTATCTCTTCAATGGTATTTTTTAACATTTCATTTGTTAATAATTCCTTTTCAATGTTCTCATATCCGTGAATAACTGT
>CAMNBW010000291.1 GCA_946533525.1 uncultured Lachnospiraceae bacterium | reverse complement strand
TCGGAAGGCTTTATTGAAAAAGTTCAAAAGATGTATCCAAATAATTTATAGTGTGATAAAATAGTAATAGCGTCAAAAGATGCTTTTGACACTGAATAATCGGTATGAATTAATGGCGGCGTTGAAAGGAGGTGTCTATGGCTATGTCAGGTATCACGGGCTTGGGCGAAGACAGTCTCGGCGCTGCTTTTTTAATGGGTTACGGAATGGGTCCGGGGATGTCCGGAGCGGGCGCCGTGGATTCCGGGGATGAGGCCGGCAAGGTAGTTTTAAACCCAGAGGAATCTGATGTTAAACAGGCGGGGCGCAAATCGTCTCCGGCTGAATGTGAGACCTGCAAGGAGCGCAAGTATCAGGACGGCTCCAATGAGATGGTATCCTTTAAGGCAGCTTCCCACCTTTCCCCTACGGAGGCTCCGGCAGCGGTTCGGGCCCATGAGAATGAGCATGTTTCCAACGCTTATAAAAAGGCCGCACAAAATGACGGAAAGGTCTTGCGGGCTTCTGTGACTATTCATACGGCTATATGTCCTGAATGCGGACGTACCTATGTTTCGGGAGGGGAGACCAGGACTCAGATCAGATACGGCAATGAGAAGAACCCCTATGAGAAGGACAGAAAGGCAATTCACGCAGACGCTCTGCGGGGCAACAATCTGGATCTCGCCGTTTGAAGGGTATTTTTATTCAAAACAGTATTCTTATAAAGGACAGTGTACACATCAGTAGCTGTCCTTATCACTATTTTCAGCCACATTCGGGTAGGTAAAGCCGCCTTCGTATGACAAAGGCTCTTTAACAAGCTTTTTGGCAATCTTTTCAATCTGTTTCCATTCTTTTTCATCGAGTTTACACATGGCTTCTATAAATCTGGTTTTAAACGAATTCGGCGCTTCGCTCATATCGGCGGTCAGCTTTTCTATGGCTGCATATCGGGTCAGGGGGACGAACATAGCTCCCTTGCCGTATCGAAGCCAGTCTTCATTTACATTAAAAACAGAACATATAAGCGAGATCACGGCATCGCTGGGCTCCCGGGAGCCGGATTCGTAGCCTGCTATATTATTGCGAGAAATCTTTAATCTTTCGGCAAACTCCTTCTGTGTTAAATGAAGCTCTTTTCTGAGGGCCTTTAAGCGTGTTTTCATGTGGGTCTCCTTAAGCCGCAGTTGTGTTGTTACAACGATATTACAACGATAATAAAAAGAAATTGAGGTAAAGTCAAACGATGTTGCATAAGAACAAATAGCACTGATAAACAGGGGAGGTTGAGCTTGAAAAATGTTCTTAATGACATTACAATCTACTATAACTAAAGGTTTGAATAGTGGAGTAGCTATGAGTTATAAGTCAGATATTACCGGGGATAAAATCCCCTTTAATAAAGATGGAATGAAAGAGGTTATATATGAAAAAGGTCAATAACAAAGAAGAGAGGATAATGGAAAATATATGCGATGCCATCAACAATATGTCGGATTTTGAGAAGGGGTATTTACTGGGAGTAATAGAAAGCAGGGCCGCAGACAAGGAAGGGAAAAAGGGGAAGACCAGTAAGGGGTCAAAAAAGACAAAGTAGGAATATATACACTTGACATTTTATTAAAGAACGTGCAAGCTTATTTGAGGTCTCCGGCGGATGCGACCGACCGCAGGAGGCGATAATATCTGACAACCGAAAAGGAGTTTTTTATTATGAAAAAAGCGTTATTTATATTGAGCTGCATTGTTTTGTTATGTGCCGGGTGCGGGAAGAAAGAGGAGGCTGCCCCGAAGGCCGAGGAGAAGCCGGAGGCTTCGACACAGATTGATATTGAAGATACTCATTCAGAGGCCGCTTCGGTGGAAGAGGATGCGGCTGAAGGCGCTACCGGGGAAGAACAGGCGGCACCGGAAACGACTCAGGAAACTACAGAAGATACGGCCGTTCAGGAGGAGACGGAGGATGAAGCATTTGAGGGAGATATGACAAAACGAGATCTTTTTGCAGACTATATTATGGGGAAGGCTTCTGCAAAAGTATCAAAAGATTTTCTCTCGGCAATGGTCATGACGGAAGGGGCGCTGAAACCCGGAGATGAATATACAGTCTCGGAATTGGAAGAGGTTCTGCAAAAGGACTTTGCGACCGACTGGGTGCAGCCAAAGGTAGCATATGCCCCGCTTTCGATCCATGACGGGGCACTCTATGCATTGCAACTGGAATATGAAACACAGACTGAGGATATGATCTATACAATGATCTTTTCCGATCACAGCGGGGAGCTGGAGATGATCTTTGCCATCGATTCCTGGAGCAGAAGAAGTGCGCAGGTCAATGAGGCGGGCGTGATCTTTGACAGTGGCTCCAACGGTGCGGGCTCACATTCCTCCGCGGTTTTTGCCCCGGACAGTTCCTTTATCTACAGGAAGGTTACGGATCTGGACGAGGAATACTACGGCTTTAGCTTCTATGACGAAGAGGGAGAGCCTTCATCCACGGTTAATGCTATTATGAATGAAGCCGGAGAGGGAAATGAAAAGGCAATGGATGTAGCTTATTATCGTGAGATAATCGACGGTAAGCGCTACTATTATTTCCTTGCGGGAGCGGGGAAGCTCACACAGGATACCGTGGACTATATAGACAAGGTCGCCAAGTCCCATAATTTTACCTTTGACGGAAAGGCTGCTGCGGATGAAGCCAGAAGCGCTTACGAAAAGCAGTTGGGAGTAGAGGAGGCCTGCAAAAGCCAGGCAGAGCCCAGTTGGAAGAA
>CAMNBW010000290.1 GCA_946533525.1 uncultured Lachnospiraceae bacterium | reverse complement strand
CAAGGGGAGAAGCAAAATGATTCAGGACATAGCGCCTCACAGGCTGAACAATCAGTACAGGCCGGAGGCAAACCCTAAACCGGGGAACAGGGTTTTCATATTTAAGGACAGGGATATACTGGTTAAAAATGCGGAGGAAGCAGCCGGGTCAGACTGCCTTCCGGTGTTTGAGGACTTCGGGACTAAGGAGGACTTCATATATCTTCTGGAGCTGGACGGGCAGGAGTATTTCTATTTAAGGGACCCGCAAAGCTTTCCGCAGGGATACGAGTTCAAGTCCCTTAAGGAGATAAGGAGCAGCGGAGGGTATGCAAAGGAATTCGTCTTTTTGAGCATAACGGCCTTCCAGCTTTCCAACTGGTACAAGGACAACCGCTTCTGCGGCACCTGCGGAAGCCGGACGGAGCTCAGCAGTACCGAGAGGGCGATAAAATGCCCTTCCTGCGGCAGGGTTATCTACCCCAGGATAGTTCCGGCGGTCATAGTTGGGGTAATAAATAAGGATAAGATACTTTTAACAAAATACGCCGGGCGGGACATACCCTATTACGCCCTGATCGCCGGCTTTACCGAGATCGGTGAGACGCTCGAGGAGACCGTGGAGCGCGAGGTCATGGAGGAAGCGGGGCTTAAGGTTAAGAATATCAGGTATTACAAGTCCCAGCCCTGGGGCATAGTGGACGACATACTGGCGGGCTTTTACTGCGAAGTAGACGGAGATACCACTATTCACGCCGATATGAATGAGCTGAAGCTGGCCCGGTGGTGTACCCGGGAAGAGGTGGTGCTGCAGCCCGATGATTTTTCGCTTACCAATGAAATGATGAAGAGATTCAAAGAGGGGAGGATATGAGGATGGAATATTTACCTAATCTTGCGCATGATGTAAGGACCTCCATGGGGGAGATAATAGGACTTGCCAACTTAGGCCTTAACGCCGCGGGGGATACCGTGAGGACGAGGGACTGTCTTTTAAAGATACGCTCCGCCAGCGAGCATCTTATGTCCCAGCTAAACGATATAATGGAGATGAGCAGGATAGAGAGCGGGAAGCTGGTTTTAAACGAGGTGGTCTGCGACATAAGCGCCATAGCGGAGAAGGCTTCGGATATAGCGGCGGCCTATGCGGCGGACAAGCTTATAAAGTTCGGCATAAGCACGGACAAGGTTCAGGACAGGTGGGTGCATTGCGACACCATACGTTTTGAGAGGGTGTTAAATAATCTTTTGAGCAATGCGGTAAAATATACTCCCGAGAACGGGGAGATACGCTTAAGCCTTACGCAGACCGAATGCGAAAGAGAGGGCTACGGGCGCTACGAGCTCAAGGTCAGGGACAGCGGAACCGGCATGAGCGAGGATTTTCTGGCGGAGATCTTCGACGCCTACGGCAGGGAGCGCAGCAGCACCATAGAGGGGCTGCAGGGCACGGGGCTCGGCATGGCCATAACCAAGAAAATCGTGGATGCGATGGGCGGCGGCATATCGGTAACGAGCGAGCCCGGCGAAGGCAGCGAATTTACGGTGGTTTTGGAGCTTAAGATCGCCGAGGCGCTTCAGGACGACGAGGAGTGGCTCATAAGTACGCCCGAGAATGAAGGCGGAGGATACGGGAAGGATTTCAGAGGCGAGAGGATACTCCTTGTGGACGATAACGGCATCAACCGCCAGATTGCGAGGGGGATACTCAAAGCCTACGGCTTTATAATAGAGGAAGCGGAAAACGGCCAGGAAGCCGTAGAAAAGATCGAGAATTCCGAAAGCGGGTATTACGACCTGGTGCTCATGGATGTGCGCATGCCGGTAATGAACGGGTATGAGGCCACCAGCAGGATAAGGGCAATGGAGGATAAGGCCAGGGCCAATATCCCGGTTATCGCGATGACGGCGAATTCCTTTGAAGAGGATATAAAGGCTGCGAAGGATGTCGGGATGAACGCCCATATCGCAAAGCCCATCGAGATACCGGTGATGATGGAAATATTATCGGAAATCTTAAGCAGCAGGACAGCGGATTAATAAGGATGTGCGCGGCCGGCGGGCTTTGACGCATGGAGGATTTTTATGCAGTACAGAAAAGATAAATACGGAAACAAACTGTCGTCTTTGGGCTACGGCTGTATGCGGTTTTCGCAAAAGAACGGCAAGATTGACATAGACAAGACGGAGCAGGAGATATTAAAGGCCATAGAGCTCGGGGTCAACTATTTTGACACGGCCTACATTTATTCGGGCAGCGAGGCGGCCTTAGGAGAGATCCTAAGCCGCAACAATGTCAGGGATAAGGTGCATATCGCAACGAAGCTGCCCCAGTATTTAATAACCAACTCCAAGTCGATAGACAAATATTTTAACGAGCAGAAGAGCCGCTTAAAGACAGACTATATCGACTATTACCTGATGCACATGCTGACCGACGTGGAGGCCTGGAACAAGCTGGTATCCCTGGGGATAAAGGATTGGATCGACGAAAAGAAGAAGAGCGGGGAGATAAAAAATATAGGCTTTTCCTTCCACGGCGATACGGAGATGTTCTTAAAGGTCCTGGAGGCCTACGACTGGGATTTCTGCCAGATTCAGTATAACTATCTGGACGAGGTCTCCCAGGCGGGCAGGCGGGGGCTGCAGACCGCAGAGGGAAAAGGAATACCGGTAATTATAATGGAGCCCCTCAGGGGAGGCAAGCTCGTGGAAATGCTGCCTGCGGAGGCGAAGAAGAGCATTGCGGAAAATAAGCGGGGCTACAGCGCCGCGGAATGGGC
>CAMNBW010000289.1 GCA_946533525.1 uncultured Lachnospiraceae bacterium | reverse complement strand
CGTAAGTGAGGACAGTGAATGATAAATCTTGAAGCATTAGTACAAAATGCGGTTACAATAGGAATCTCCGGCCATACCAACCCGGACGGAGACTGTGTGGGCTCCTGCCTCGGTCTTTCAAATTATCTTAAGAAAAAATATCCCGATAAGAGGGTGACAGTATTTATGGAGGAGCCGGGTGAAAAGTACGCCTATCTCAAAGGCTACGACAGCATAACCACCCCGGATAAGGAGCTCTATACCGAGTTCGAGTTCGACATCTTCTTCGCCCTGGACAGCGGGGATGCCACGAGGCTCGGCAGCGCCCATAAATTCCTTGTGGACGCCAAGGAGACCGTCTGCATAGACCATCATATAAGCAATACCGGTTTTGCAAGGCATATCTTCATAGATCCCGAGGCCAGCTCCACCAGTGAGCTGATCTTTGACATCATAAACCACGAATATCTGGACGAGGAGATAGCCAAGTGCCTCTATACCGGGATAATTCACGATACAGGAGTTTTAAGATACTCCAACACCTCTCCGAAGACCTTGAGGACGGTGGCGGAGCTTATTTCTTATGGCTTTGATTTTTCGAAAATAATAGAGGATACCTTCTATAAAAAGACCTATGTTCAAAATCAGATCCTCGGCCGGGCTGTGCTGGAGAGCATTCTGATCCTGGACGGAAGGTGCATATTCTCGGCAGTTGACCACAGGACCATGGATTTTTACGGGGTCACCCCTAAGGATATGGACGGGGTGGTAAACCAGCTTATGTGTACGGCAGGAGCGGAGTGCGCGATACTCATGTACGAGCGGGAACCCATGGTGTACAAGGTTTCCATGCGCTCCGAGGGTAAGGTTGACGTTGCGAAGATAGCGGCCTGGTTCGGAGGGGGCGGCCATAAGAGGGCCGCGGGCTTTACCATGACCGGTACTGTCCACGACATAATTAACAACGTTTCGAAATATATTGAAAAAGAGCTGGATGGATAAGAATTCATTTAACGGCATATTGCTGATATTTAAGGAAAGGGGTTACACGTCAAACGATGTTGTAGCCCTTCTTCGTAAGATTTTGAATATGAAAAAGATCGGCCACACCGGGACCCTCGACCCGGAGGCGGTGGGACTTTTGCCGGTGTGTCTGGGGAGGGGGACGAAGCTTGTAAGTCTTCTGACCGATACCGACAAGGAATATGAGTGTGTTATGCGGCTGGGCGTTACTACGGATACAGAGGATATGACGGGGAGGATACTGACTGAAAAGCCGCTGCCGGAGGGGCTTGACGAGGCTCGCGTCAGGGAGGCCGTCGCCTCCTTCAAAGGGGCTTATGAACAGATACCGCCTATGTATTCCGCAAAAAAGGTCGACGGCAGGAAGCTTTACGAATACGCCAGGGAAGGGCGGGAGATAGAGCGGAAGCCTTCGAAGGTAGCCATTAATTATATCGATATTACTAAAATAGACCTGCCGCTTGTGAGCTTTACGGTGGGCTGCACGAAGGGGACTTATATAAGGTCCCTTTGCCGGGATATAGGAGAGGCTTTAGGCTGCGGGGCGGCGATGGAGAGCCTCAGGCGTACAAGGGCGGGGGGCTTTGACCTTAAGGACGCATATACGATAGACGAGGTAAAGAAGCTTAAGGAAGAGGGAAGGCTCGGGGAGCATATCATTACTATAGAGAGCTTTTTCGGAGACTGTCCGGAATTTGTCTCGGAGGATGAGGCGACGGACAGGGCTGTAAGAAACGGAAACCCGCTTCGGATAAAGGGTGTGAACGACGGCAGGTGCAGGGTGTATCTAAGCGATAAGACCTTTGCGGCCCTATATGAAGTAAAGAACAGTGAGGCAAGGATTTGCGGATATTTTCTGACTTAGACTCCGTGTCCCTCGATTCGGACACGGCCATAGCCATAGGAAAGTTTGACGGCATACACATAGGCCATAAGAAGCTTTTTGACGAGGTCTTTTCTTATCGTAAGAAGGGGCTTAAAACCCTTGTCTTTACCTTTGCTTCTTCTGTAACGGAGTACGTGACGGGGAGGAGGTTCCCCTCCCTTACGACCAATGAGGAGCGCCGGGAGATCTGTGCGGAGCTTAAGCACGACTACCTTGTGGAATATCCGGTAAACAGGGAGACCATGGGTATAGAGCCCGGGGAATTTTTGAGCGAAATTCTGGTAAAGAGGCTACGGGCGAAGGCTATAGTGACCGGGCCGGACTGCTCCTTCGGAGCGGGAGGCCGGGGAAATTTCGAGCTCCTTGAAAGTAAAAGCGCGGCCCTCGGCTACGAGGCTGTCCTTGTGGATAAGGTCATAATGGACGGACAGGAGATAAGCTCTACGGCCATAAGGGGTTTCGTCGAGGAGGGACGGATGGAAAAGGCGGAAAAGTTCCTCGGACACCCCTATTCGATTTACGGCAAGGTGGTTCACGGGCGGGCCCTTGGAAGAAAGATCGATATGCCGACGGTTAACATAAATCCTGAGGAGAATAAGATCCTGCCTCCCTTCGGGGTGTATGAGTCCAATATCTATCTGGGGAGCGAACGCTTTGCGGGGCTTACCAATATCGGCCTTAAGCCTACTGTGACGGATAAGGGGCTAATTACGGTGGAGACCCATATCATAGATTTTGATGACGACCTGTACGGAGAAAAGCTTAAGATCGAGCTGCTGCACTTTGAAAGACCGGAACAGAAATTTGCTTCTTTAAATGAGTTGAAGAAACAGATGCTGTCTGATAAAATCAAAGCAGTACGCTTTCACGAAAGCAGAA
>CAMNBW010000288.1 GCA_946533525.1 uncultured Lachnospiraceae bacterium | reverse complement strand
TTTTACGAAACCTCCGGCGGATACTTAAATGACAAAGCCGACAGGCCGTTTGATCACTATATATTTTACATAGTATGCGCGTTTTTATCAATACAGAAAATCGTAAAGAAGCAGAAGAAATTATGTATGGGAGAAGCACTGATGTTGTTTAAGAAGTTCATTCGTTTTGTGGGACTTAAGTTGATCGAACTTTCAGATATGCTGGTTGGAGCTCCTGTATACAGAACTGATTCGGAGATTGGATATGCCCCCTCATGATTATATGTTCCTGTGGTGCACGCTTTGGTGTCCGAATGGAAGTGTTCTCCTGTATCGAAGAATATCGCTCTCGTTTTCAGGAAAATCAGATATATGCATTTGTGCTGGATGAAGGTGCCTTAAGGCTTGAAGAAGCAAGGATCATACAGCCATATACACCGGAGGCTTTATAGTGAACGACAAATTATTTTTGTCGTTCACTATAAAATACTTTCGCAACCCTTACAGTTATGCTACAATGCAATAGTTGTTAAAAAAATGATCCAAACGTCATTATACTAATTTTAAGGAGGCTAATATGCAAAAGAAGAAGCGCAACGTTATTGTCGGACAGTCAGGTGGTCCCACGGCAGCCATCAACTCATCCCTTGCGGGAGTTTACCGTACTGCCATAGACCGTGGATACTCTAAGGTTTACGGAATGATACACGGTGTTCAGGGACTTATGGAAGGACGCTACGTGGATCTTTCGGAGCACATTCAGACGGGACTGGACGCAGAGCTTTTAAAGAGGACGCCCGCGGCGTATCTCGGATCGTGCAGATTTAAGCTTCCGGAGATATTTGAGGACAAGGCTGTTTACGAGAAGATATTTGAGATCCTCGACAAGCTCGCTATCGACTGCTTCATATATATCGGCGGAAACGATTCGATGGATACAATAAAGAAGCTTTCCGACTATGCAATAATCTCGGGCTCAACGGTTCGTTTCGTAGGCTGCCCGAAGACCATAGACAACGACCTTGCTCTTACCGACCACACCCCCGGCTACGGTTCCGCGGCGAAGTACATCGGAACCTCCGTTAAGGAGATCATCCGTGACGGCTGGAGCCTGGAGACCGAAAAGGGTCAAGTCATCATCGTGGAGATCATGGGAAGAAATGCCGGCTGGCTTACAGGAGCCGCTGCCCTTTCCAAGGGAGAGGACTGTGACGGTCCCGATGCCATCTACCTGCCTGAGCTGCCCTTCGATCTCGAGAAGTTCATTAAGAAGATAAAGAGCATCCTCGCAAAGAAGCCCAACGTAGTAGTAGCCGTATCCGAGGGAGTCAAGACCAAGGACGGCAAGTATGTCAGCGACCTCGATGATTCACCGGATTACGTAGATGCCTTCGGACACAAGCAGCTTACCGGAGCAGCCAGATACCTTGCAAGCTATGTATCAAGGGAGATCGGCTGCAAGACCAGGGCTATCGAGCTTTCAACCCTTCAGAGGGCAGCAAGCCACTGCACTTCCCGTGTGGACATCCTTGAGGCTTACGAGGTAGGCGGAGCTGCAATGAAGGCTGCCGACGAGGGAGATACCGGAAAGATGGTCGTTATCCAGCGTCTCTCCGACGATCCCTACCAGGCGGGAACAGAGGTTAAGGACGTACACAAGATCGCTAACGATGAGCGTCTCGTACCCAGGGAATGGATCACTAAGGACGGTACATTCGTAACGGACGAGTTCATCACATATGTAAGACCTCTTATCCAGGGTGACGTTGCACCCATCATGGTTGACGGTATTCCGAGACACCTCTATCGTCCCGGCTTCCAGGATAAACTCTAATTCGAGGTATTTATGAATAGGATACTGAAATTGCTGACAGGGGTCGCGGTGGCGGTGTTCCTGTGCCTGGCCGCAGGAGCGGTGCAGGCGCAGGCTTATATCCTTGTGCTGGATCCCGGTCACGGCGGGCCCGGATCGGCGGGTCTGGGCTGTACCTATCCTCCTTATTCGGAGAAGGGACTGACCCTGGATGTGGCTACAAAGCTTAAAGCGGAGCTTTCGGATATTCCGGGGCTTACGGTCTATATGACGAGGACCGGAGACACCTTCCTGTCCCTGGAGGAGAGGGCGATGTATGCAAAGTCGGTAAACGCCGATCTTATGATAAGCCTGCATTTTAATTCCTCGGGACCCCACGATAAGACCGGAACAGAGGTATGGACCTCGGCCTTCGGGAATAACTTTACCGTCGGAGCCGCTCTCGGACAGCAGCTTTTGCAGCAGTATACGGCCATGGGGCTCGAGAGCAAGGGCGTCAAGACGAGGCTTGGAGACAGGGGAGATTATTACGGAATAATCCGGAACGGAGTTGCCGTAGGGATTCCTACCATAATATTGGAGCACTGTTTCCTGGACTATCCGACGGACAGGTCCATACTGGAGTCCAAGGGTACCCAGGGCTTTGCACACGCCGACGCGGTCGGAATATATAATTTCCTCAATTCCAATTACGGATTAACCAGAGGGCAGGCAGCTGCAGCGCCGGCGGCAAGCACGTCCGGCAAGGCTTCAAACAAGGAAACGGCAAAGGCCGAAGCGAAGAGCGAAGCCCAGGCTGCAGCAGCTCCGGCAGCGCAGCAGAGCACGGCAATGGCTTCCCAGACCAAGTACGGCTTCCCCGTGGATGCGGAAGGAAATGTATATTATACGGATGCTTCGGGAAGCAAGGCGACCTTCTCATCGGCAGACTGGAGCTGGCTTTTAAGCCAGTGGTCATATACTTCGGATGCGGAGGGGAATTTAAAGAC
>CAMNBW010000287.1 GCA_946533525.1 uncultured Lachnospiraceae bacterium | reverse complement strand
CCCTGGACACCCTGATTAAGAGTCAGGTGCTCTACCAACTGAGCTAGAGGCGCTTAAAACGCGTCTTTTCAATAACGCAAGAGCAATTATATTACAAGAAAAATAAATTTGCAAGTACTTTTTACAAAACCCACATAAACTTCTTGCTATTTGATATAATAGGCGCATGGAGACTAAAAAACGTATCGATTATTTTGACCTTGCACGGGGAGTTGGAATTATTTTCGTTATCCTCGGACATATAGAATATATCCCTCAGGGCTTAAGGACGTATATCATATCCTTCCATATGCCCCTCTTCTTTATCATATCCGGAATGCTGCTTATGATAAATAAAGAAGCCGAACGGGACACGAAACAGCTTTTTTCAAAAAAGCTTAAAAGTATAATGTATCCCTATTGCTATTTTTCGGTACTGGACATAATCGTATACATTATATACTTTTTGCTGACAGGAAGAGATGGGGGATGGCAAACGGTTCTTATGGATGCCATCCAATCCGTGACCCTTTACGGCATGACCGTCCTATGGTTTCTGCCCGCATTGTTTATATCTGAGCTGCTCCTGCTTATTCTGATCAAGAAATTTGCCAGGCTCGCTCCGGTCATTGTTATCGCCATATTCCTCGCCGCGATGTTTCTAAATAACATTTTACAGACGCAAAACCAGCTCTACGGCAATATCGCCCTGTTTGCGGTTTTCTATATGGTAGCCCTTATGATAATCCGTGCGATGATCTGCATGTTTTTCGTTGGCTTCGGCTATGCCTTCGCCTGGCTTTGGAACAGGCTGCCCGCAGTTTCTCCGACGACGTTCACGCCCTATTCTTCCGCTGCGGATCTGCTTATAGGGATAAATCTGCTCATAGTATTGTTCTTCCTTAGCCGTATGAATCCTTCGGTCGACCTGCATT
Source organism: uncultured Lachnospiraceae bacterium (assembly GCA_946533525.1). GTDB lineage: Bacteria > Bacillota > Clostridia > Lachnospirales > Lachnospiraceae > NK4A144. Next base: position 1,867 of record CAMNBW010000287.1, on the reverse strand, counting down.
ACTGCATATTCGGAAATCCTTTTATTTTCTTTCCCGCTGCCATTATCGGAAGCCTGGGGATCATCTTCACCTGTAAAAGTACGGAGATCATTAAAAACAGGAAGCTGGTCTTCCCTCTTAAATACCTGGGAAAAAACTCCCTGATAATAATGCTCACTCATTTGGATATGTATATACTCTATGTTTCCGAAGTATTCGCCATGCACTTCAATAAGTATATCTCAACCGAATTCGGGGCTCCGTTTAATATAATGATAGTCGTATTCGTACTCATAGCTGAGATCTTCGTCATAGAGATCATTAACCGTTTCTTCCCTTTCCTGGTGGGAAAATCTGCCAGGCACGGAAAGTGAGGGTATATCAAAAAAAGGCTTCTGCCGGTTAAGCAGAAGCCTTGATAAAACATTTCTGAGCTTTAATATTTTTTAAATTCGTTTTCCAGCACCTTCCTGGGCTGTGCTCCGATAATGGGCTTTGAAGCCTCTCCCTTATTAAACACGATAACCGTGGGAATGGACATTACTCCGTATTTCTGCGCAATATCTCCGTTTGCATCAATATCACATTTGTAAAAATCCATACTGAGCTTATATTCCTCGGAAAGCTCATCTATAAGCGGAGACATCATCTTGCAGGGTCCGCACCAATCTGCGTAAAAATCAACAACTGCGGGCTTTTCCGATTTCAGTACCTTTTCTTCAAACTGGTCGGAATTGATCTGATTTACCATTTTCGTACCTCCGTCATTCAGCATAATCGTCAGAGAGCCGCCTGTTTACTCCCCAACAATGGTAATTATACAACATTTACCTGTCATCTGTATATAAAATTCGCCAACTTTTTTATCATGTTGCAGCGCCGCAATTCCGGTCAATCCGACGGTCGGCCAGATTACTGAAACGCAATAAACCAACATCGGATAGAATTATACTCATTCCCCAAAGCTTAATTGTATATTATAATATACAGTGAATGATTTTGTCGGCAGAGGTTTTACGCGCCGTTATGATAATGAACTTGAAAGCAGGAACCCGCAGGGCTTGCCCGGCTGTTAAGTCAGGAGGAACTACAGGCGGTCTGATAGCAAACAGGAGATTTATAAAATGGATGATAAGGATAAATCGTTAAAAAATGCTAAAAGAATTCCCATTCGCAGGCAGGTATTAGTGTCGTTGCTCATAACGATGGGCATAGCATTGATGGTCGCCATTATTGGAAGTATCATAGTCATGATGACGATCCGCAGCGAATCGGAAATGGCTTTATCTGAAAGCCTGGAGAGGAATTATACAGCTCTCGTAGAACAGAAGGCCGACACTACTGATCTTCAACTGGAAAAATATGGTTCTTATATGGAGCTTGTTTCGGATCATGTCACACAAATGTATGCGGATAGAGATAATCTTATATCTATCGGGCGTTTTGTAGGAGCACCGGACCCGTCTACACCCCCGGGGGTATACGCCATGACGAGTACCATGGCATATGACGATATCACTTTCGATGACATGAAGGATGAGATCTATTTTTTTAGCAATCTTGAAAAGGTCCTGGCACCTATATCTCATGAGAATAAAGAAGTTATCACGACGATGTATTTGGGTACCGATAGCGGATACCTGCCATCCTATGACAGGTGGTCCTGTCTTTCTGAGACTCCTAAAGGCGAGACAGAGGTTTACAACTATTTTGAATCCGAATGGTATCAGACCGGGATGAAGGAAGACGGCGTTTTCTTTACCAGTCTTTATACAGATGTCATGGGCCGGGGACTGACGATCACCATTGGCTGTCCTTATAAGGATACGGAAGGGGTCGTAAGAGGAGTAGCAGCTGCCGATTTTGACATAACAGGATTGTATAATGA
>CAMNBW010000286.1 GCA_946533525.1 uncultured Lachnospiraceae bacterium | reverse complement strand
TCTTTTAATTCCGGCGTTAACTCGATAATCTTCATCCAAAACCGCCCTTACACCATTACGAAGCCTTCTCCTGAGCCTCTTCCTTCACGATGGTTACATCATCTCCGTATATCGTTGCAAAGTCGTCACGCATGGAAATCGTCGTAAATCCGAGCTCATCACAGGTCTTCTTAAGAGAAGCCGCCTTTTCAAGGTTGCCGAGCTCTCTCTCGGTGTCGTCACATAAGATCATGAAGGCCTTGCCCTCATATTTTTTATTGCTCTTGGCGTACTGTGCCATTGACAGGTCTCCAGAGCTGTTTCCGAAGGAGAGTACAGGCACCTTGCCTATCTCCAGTGCGATCTGGCTTACCTTATTCATCTTGATGGTCTTTACGATAAGGTCTCCTCCGAGTATAACGTCATCATTGGGAGCATACAGATAATCCAGTCCGTCCTTGCCGTCCTGACCTGTGGCTACCATTGAATAGCTCATTCCTATAATCCTGTTGGAAGGTATGGGAAGCGTGTCCTCAATTATTCCTCTTACGACTGTACGGTCGGAGCCGCTTACGATATAGCAGATAAAATCATTGGCCGTAAGATAATTTACAAGAGATACCATCGGAAGATAGAAAGCCTCTCCGCGGGTAAGATTGTTGAAGCCCTCTGCCTCGGTATTCATAAACTCCTTTGTATAAGCCTTAAGCTCGTCGGGAGTCATTCCCGCATAGGACTGTCCCGCAAACTTTGCATGAAGTCTTTCGTGATTTTCAGGCATATCTCCTGTATATATGCCCTCTTCAAGATCCTTTGCAAATTTCTTCATGTCTTCGGGAGCCTTATAGTTCTTGTCATAGAGCGCCCTGTGTATGAACATCATATATTCGAAATATGAGGGATATAGTTCCCCGATCAGTGTACCGTCCATATCGAAGCAGGCTATACGATCCTCCTCCGGGATGAACTTATCGGAAGTCGGATCGGTGACCTCCGCCACATACTGCTCGATCTCTGCCTTAACGGGAGAGCCTTCCGTCCAATACTCGAGCTGAGGCTCATAATCTGCGTAGTCCTCCTCTGCATCGCCGGTCGTGCTGCCGGGGAAATCGATTACCTCCCCTCCTCTTACAGCGTCGACCTCGTCCTGCGTAGTGTCGACATTGACCGCCCCTGTAGTGGGATCGACGCTTATCGTACAGCCTGCAAGAAGGGCTGCCGTCATCGACAGTGCAAGTATTGTTGATATTATCTTTCTAAAATTTTTCATGTTTGAACCTTCCTCCTTAAAATTAATGCTTATATTTTACACTATTTTTTTTGTTTCTGCATTCACAATAATTATTCCCAGGGAAACCAGTACCAGGGCTCCCAGCCCTATGAGCGAAAAGGCCTCCTGGTTCTCACCCAAAAATATTGCCGAAAGCAGTACACCCATTACCGGATTTATAAAGCCCAGTATCGATACCCGGCTCACGGGATTATATTTTAAAAGTACTCCCCACAGGGTATAGGCGCCGGCCGATATAAAGCCCATATACAAAAGATTTAAAACACAGCCGATGTTATAGAAGGTAAGGCTCCCTCCCATTAGAAGGCCTATTGCAGCAAGTATGGCTCCTCCGATAAAGAACTGGTATCCGCTTAAGACCACGGGATTTTCGTCCCTGGAGAATATCTTTATGCAGCAGCCAGAAAGTGCATAGAAAACATCCGCCGCTATCATGGCCCCCTCTCCGGCCAGGGTTATCTCCCCCTGGGAAAAGCTTAAGTTCCCGCCGCTTAGGATCAATATAACCCCTATAAAGCCGCACATGCAGCCGACAAATTTCTTAAGAGTCATCTTTTCAAGCCTGAATATATAGGCTGCAAAAAGTATGGTAAAGAAGTTGCCGGAGGCGTTTATAATAGAGCCTCGTACACCGGTGGTATTTGCCAGCGACATAAAGAAAAAGTAATACTGTCCCACGGTCTGAAACAGAGACAGCACAAAGATGAGCTTAAAGGAGCTCTTCTTCGGAAGCAGGAATTTGTGCGCTATTATCGAGCCGAAAGCTATAGTCATAACCCCGGCTATCATAAACCTTGTTCCCGCCAGAAGAATCCTCGACGCGGTATCGTCAGCGGCTATATTGAAGATCTGATAAGCTATCTTTATCGCGGGTGTAGCGCTCCCCCACAGCACACAGCAAAATATCGCGGTAAGCAGTGTTACCGGGAAAAAGGCCCATATGGGTTTATCCTTGTCTCTTTTAAATATCGTACTCATTATATTTTTTCTCCTTATTGCTGTCCTTGTATTCCCTTGTGCTGTTATACCATATCACAGGAGAACTATCAATTTTCGATTTTTCCCGATGATACAGCCTTAAACCCCGTGAAAGACACAAATTTGAAATTTTTTTAAAAAAATATTGCCAGAACTGCAATTCATCACGTATATATATTAAACGAAACACATAATCTCGTTTAATAATGGACGGGAAGGTGCTTCCCGTAATTATATTTTCTCATTTTTAAGGAGGCTATTATGAACATCAGTAAAAACAATCTCTTAAATGACGACAACCTCGAAAAGGTGTCCGGCGGATTTACAGCTACCGAAGGCTATAATGCCGGCGCGGAGATCCAGTGTCCCAGCTGCGGAAATGCGGATATACATTTTTTCGAATTCGACATGGTCGGAACACAGGAATGCGATTATTACAAGTGCCTTAAGTGCGGGCAGCAGTTCTACCGCTATCCTGGCGGGATGATTGAAAATGACATCTGAATAATTGTTTGACAGTGCATTAAGTTAGGGG
>CAMNBW010000285.1 GCA_946533525.1 uncultured Lachnospiraceae bacterium | reverse complement strand
AGGTTGAAAGATGCCGGAAGAAACGCAAAATCTGTCTCCGATGATGCAGCACTACCTGCATACCAAGGAGAAATATAAAGACGCGATCCTCTTTTACAGGCTGGGGGATTTTTACGAAATGTTCTTTGAGGACGCGAAGACGGTCTCAAGGGAGCTGGAGCTTACGCTGACGGGGAAAAGCTGCGGCTTAAAGGAGAAGGCCCCCATGTGCGGAGTGCCCTTTCACGCGGTGGACAACTATTTAAACCGTCTTGTCTCCAAAGGCTATAAGGTGGCGATCTGCGAGCAGCTCGAAGACCCGAAGGCCGCAAAGGGCATAGTTAAGAGAGATGTTATCCGTATAGTCACTCCGGGAACGAATATAAGCGCCACGGCCAATGCCGGGGATGAAAACTGCTTTATAGTCTGCGCGATGCAGGATGAAAATTTGATAGGCATCGCGGTGGCGGACGTGACCACAGGGGAGTTTTACGTCTCTGAGTTAAAGGATGTCCGGGAGTTTATGGACTGCATAGCCAGATACTCCCCGAAGGAGCTTATCTGCAATAAGGGCTTTGCGATAGGCGGAATAGATGCAGGCGAACTTAAGAGGCGCTTTAACGTTTCGCCCGAGATTCTCGAGGCCCATTATTTTGACCCCCATGAATGCGAAGACGTGATAATGCGCCATTTTAGTGTTAAAAGTCTTAAAGGCCTGGGGCTTGGGGATCTGCCGGAGGGGAGCATGGCCGCCGGCGCCCTGCTTAAATATGTTCAGGACACCCAGATGGCCGATATTAAAAATATCACGCATATCACACCCCTTTATTCGGGTAAGTTTATGTTCCTCGATTCATTCAGCTTAAGGAACCTCGAGCTCACCGAAACCCTCAGGGAGAAGCAGAAAAGAGGGAGTCTTTTATGGGTCTTGGATCACACGAGGACCGCAATGGGGGCAAGGAAATTAAAGAGCATGCTCGAGCAGCCCCTTATAGAGCCCAAGGAGATAGAGAAAAGACTGTCGGCGGTGCAGGTATTATTTGACGATATAATGCTAAGGGACAGTATCCGCGAGGACCTTAAGGGTGTATACGACCTTGAAAGGCTGATGTGCAGGATAAGCTTTGCCTCCGCAAATCCGAGGGACCTCATAGCCTTAAAGGAATCCATAAGAAATATCCCGCATATAAAGGAGGCCCTTAAGGGCACAGAGGATCCGCTTTTATCTTCCTTAAACGAAAAAACTGACCCTCTCGAGGACATTTTTGACTTAATAGAGAAGGCTATTGTGGACGAGCCTCCCATGGTGCAAAAGGCCGGAGGGATAATAAAGCCCGGGTATTCAAAGGAAGCCGACGAGCTTCGAAACGCCGGGACCAACGGCAAGAAATGGCTCTACGAGCTTGAGGAGAGGGAGAAGGAAAGAACCGGCATAAAAAATCTTAAGATAAAATTCAGCAAGGTCTTCGGCTATGCCTTCGAGGTCACCAATTCGTTCCTGAATCTGGTCCCCGAGGATTATATAAGAAAGCAGACCCTTACCGGAGGGGAGCGCTTTACAACCGAGGAACTCAATTCCCTGGCCGATACCATCCTTAATTCCGAAGAAAAATTAAACCAGATGGAGTACGCCCTCTTTGACGAGGTGCGCTCCAGGATAGCCGCCAATGTGGAGAGGGTCCAGAATACCGCAGGGGCGTTGGCTATGCTGGACTTTTTGCAGTCCTTAAGCTATGCGGCGGAAAAAAACAATTATGTGCGGCCGGGGATTAACGATAAGGGAATACTTAGGATAAAGGGCGGCAGACACCCTGTAGTCGAGAAGATGACGGGAGACGAGTCCTTTGTGAAAAACGACCTGTTTCTCGACGGGGAGGATAAGATGCTCTCCCTGATAACGGGCCCCAATATGGCCGGTAAGTCCACCTATATGCGGCAGAACGCCCTTATTACCCTGATGGCCTGCGTAGGCTCCTTCGTGCCCGCGGACGAGGCGGACATCTGCATAGTTGACAGGATCTTCACCCGTGTGGGGGCCTCCGACGACCTCTCAAGCGGCCAGTCCACCTTCATGGTGGAGATGACGGAGGTTGCCAATATCCTAAGGAACGCCACGCCCAGAAGCCTTTTGATCTTAGATGAGATCGGCCGTGGAACCTCCACCTTTGACGGGCTTTCCATTGCCTGGGCGGTGATAGAATATCTCTCCGAGCACAAAAGGGGAGCCAAGACCCTGTTCGCCACCCACTACCATGAGCTGACGGAGCTTGAGGGGAAGCTTAAGGGGGTGCATAACTACTGCTTCGCGGTCAGGGAGCACGGCGACGACGTGGTGTTTTTACGAAAGGTCATAGAGGGCAGCGCCGACCGCTCCTACGGCATTCATGTTGCAAGGCTCGCAGGGGTTCCCGACGAGGTAGTGAACCGGGCCGATGAGCTCTTGAGTGAACTTATCAATAACGATATTATAGAGGGAATAAAGGAGATCGCCGATAAAGGGACGGGAGCGGAAAAGAATACCTTCGAAGCTCCTAAAGAGGAGGAGTTTTACCAGTATTCCATCTTTGATACATTAAAACCCACCAATACAGAGAGGGAGATCCTTGATATGGACCTTTCCCGGACAACGCCCATAGAGGCTTTGAATAAGCTCTATGAGCTGCAGAAGAGACTTAAGGAACATGAGTGATATTGCTTTACTGGATAAAAAGACCATAGACAAGATAGCCGCCGGGGAGGTGGTGGAGCGCCCGCTTTCCGTGGTAAAGGAGCTCGTGGAGAATTCCTGCGACGCCGGGGCCTCCCATATCTCGGTAGAGA
>CAMNBW010000284.1 GCA_946533525.1 uncultured Lachnospiraceae bacterium | reverse complement strand
AATCGTGTTGATTATAACATACTTTCAAATTATAATTGTACTCGTTCATAAAATTCTTTTTATATGGAGGTTTTTCCAATGATCCTAACAGTCACACTGAACGCTTCCATCGACAAGCGCTATATAGTCGACGAATTTGTGGAAGGTCATGTTAATCGTGTAAGGGAGTGCTCCTATACTCCCGGCGGAAAGGGTCTTAACGTATCCAAGCCCGCTGCCATAGCCGGTGCAAAGGTCATTGCCACAGGCTTTGTGGGCGGTCATGCCGGAGCCTATATCGAGGAAGCCCTCGGCGAATTCAACGTTGAACCCAGATTTTATCACGTTAAAGGCGAAAGCCGTTCCTGCATTAATATATGGGACGAGAAAAACCAGCGTGAGACGGAATTCTTAGAGCCGGGCTTTACTGTCGATGCCGAAGACTTTAAGAGCTTTTTAAAGCAGTTCGAAACCCTTGTGCAGGACGCCGATGTTGTTGCAATGTCCGGCAGCGCTCCGAAGGGCCTTGGAACCGATGTATACCGGGGTCTTGTAGAAAAGGTCAGGTCCATGGATAAAAAGGTCATCATGGATACCAGCGGCCAGGCTCTCCTGGAGGGAATAAAGGCCAACCCCACCATGATAAAGCCCAACACCGATGAGATCAGTATGCTTACCGGCTCCGACTGCTCGGTCTTCGAAGATAAACTCGCCGCAGCCAAAAAGGTACACGCCGGGGGAGTAAGCATAGTTGTCTGCTCCATGGGAATAGACGGCTCCTTTGTAGTTTGCGACGAAGGAATATTCCGCGCCGTTGTTCCCCGCAATAAGCCGGTCAATACCGTCGGCTGCGGAGACACTATGGTGGCCGGATTTGCGGTGGGTCTCGAACGGGGGCTTTCGATGCCGGAAACCTTAAGGCTTGCCAGCGCCATGTCCGGCGCCGCGGCTCTTCGTGAGGAAACCGGTTTCTATGTTAAGGAAGACATGGAAAAGATCTATGAGCAGGTAGAGATAAGCGAGCTTTAAAAGCTATGCCCGGCGGCCAGCGCTTTAATAATCAGCGCATACCGCTAATCCCTCATGAGATTTCTGTAATATTGACGTTTAAATTCATACATACGGCGGTCCGCAAGCATGTAAACCGCGTGAGAATCCTCTCCGGGGCAGTCATGCCTGTAGGCCACGCCGTAGGATATGGAATATTTGATGGGATCCTGCTCCGTATTTAAGGAATTTACCCTAATGGTCATATTGTGTATTATGGTGTCCACATCCACTCTGTCGGAATCCTCAATTATCCCGAGAAGCTCATCTCCTCCCACACGGCATATGACTCCCTTCTTTCCGAAGGTTTCCGAAACTACCGCGGACACCCTCTTAAGCAGTTGGTCTCCGCTCTCATGCCCGAGCTCGTCATTTACCTTCTTCAGCCCGTTAATATCCATACTTATTATACAGTAGTCGTAGTCCGCATTGTCTATCTCCTCCAGCATGGCATCCGCCATCGCCCGGTTGGAAAGCATGGTCAGGCCGTCGGAATAGGCCATGCGCTCGAGAAAGGCATATTCATCCCGTCTCGAATAGGACTCTGTCACGAACAGCAGGAAGTTAAGAAGCATTGCGGTGGCAAAGGCCAGCGACCCTATTGGAACGATGGTATCCGCCAGTCCTCCCGGCTGACTTCCGTATTGCTTCATCATATAAAGGGGTATGGACAGCAGCAGGGACAGCGACAGTATCTCAAGTCCTGCGGAAAGGATCTTTGCTGACCTAGAGACCCTCTTTAGCGTCTTATTGAACATGATCCTGTAGTTGAGTACGATGCTGAACAAAACGGTCAGAGTGAGTATTACATAATTTATGCCTCTGAAGGACCGTATATGTACTATGTTTCTTACATGCAGGAACACAACTGCCGCCCCCAGAAGAACATCCGCCAGCACTATCCTTCGAAGCACCTTTATGATCTTTCCTCTGACAAGGAAGGACATCATCATGAAAAGGCTTGCCGGCAGCAGGAGCAGCAGCAGGTATTCATAGAAGGTCGTGTTGTTGGTCCTGATCACGTTATAGGCGAGATTATTATAAAACAGCACCCATAAGCCTATATGTATACAAAGGATCGTTCCTGCCATCTGCGCGTGTACAGCCCGGGTCGCGGAGGAAAACAGGAAGGCTATTATCAGGAAGACCGCCCCGAAGCATATAAGGAAATAAGCTATATTGATGATAAGAACACTGCTGTGCATCAGCTCTCCCTCGAGATCGGAATAATTCCCCGTCCTCGGAGTATAAATTCCCGAAAAGGCGTTATTCTCACCCTCATAGAGCCTTATCGTCAGCATGTGCTCATCCATTCCCCTCGGAAGGGAGACAAAATGAAAGCCGCAGCCGATAAAGTTACCCATGCTGAAATCCTCGATCCCGAAGCTTTCAATGAGCTTATCGTCGACGCTGACGTCATATGCACAATATTGGGTCTTTATAAGCAGCGTAGGAAAGCTTAGCGAATTCGTCCCCTCTATCTCATGGGTCAGGGTCAGTACGTCCCCTCTTACCATATTGTTGGGAAGTATATCGCCTATGTCACTCATTCTGAAACCCTGGTATTTGGTTCCGCGATATTCTGCAACCCAGCCGGTCTCCATTACATTTATCTCGTCCACCGGCTCAAATACCAGGAGTTTAAAGAACACTGTCAATATGATCGTTAATATTATCAGGCTTACCGCGGCTCCAATAATTTTACTCTTCATTTTATTTTCGCCGCCTCATGATGTTCTTCCTTCATTCTGTACATACGGCTGTCCGCCATAAGGAATATCTCCCT
>CAMNBW010000283.1 GCA_946533525.1 uncultured Lachnospiraceae bacterium | reverse complement strand
ACGACCTGTAATCGGCGTTGATCCTGACATAGTCATATGACAGGTCGCAGCCGTAAGCCTCTGCCGAATACGAACCCATATTCATATCCGAAATTATCTCCACTTCCTTTTCCGAGAGGATCTTTGAAGCCTCATCCTCCCCGTACTCCGCCTGAACTCCGTCCTTAAATATGAGGATTTCTCCTGCGGCGCTCTTTATCCTTAAGCTTATCTTATCCGGGTCAAAGCTGACGCCGGAATAGCCCAGGGCACAAAGTATCCTTCCCCAGTTGGCATCGTGGCCGAAGATGGCGGCCTTTGTAAGGGAGGAGGTTATAACGGACTTCGCCAGGATCCTCGCGTTCTTCAGGCTGTCCGCCCCCGTGACCCGGCTTATTACCAGGGCTGTGGCCCCTTCCCCGTCTCCCGCCATATACTTTGCAAGAGTAGTATTGACATAGTCCAGAGCTTCCTTAAATTTAAGATAAGCTTCGCCCTCATCGGTGATCGGAGGATTTTCGGCCTCCCCATTGGCAAGGACTATATAGGTATCATTAGTTGAGGTATCGCCGTCTACACTCACCATATTAAAGCTTTTGTCGATGCTCTCCGAAACAGCCTTCTGCAATAGCTCCCTGTCTATTGCGGCATCGCTTGTAACGAAGCTCAGCATGGTACACATATTCGGATGTATCATCCCCGAGCCCTTGCACATGCCTCCGACGGTGACGGTCTTTCCTCCGATGTCTATCTGAACCGCCGCTTCCTTCGTATGGGTATCGGTGGTCATTATCGCGCGATTGGCTTCGGTGCCTTTTTCCGGACCGCTTCCCAGCGCCGGCACCAGCTTGTCTATCCCGGCCTTAAGCCTGTCCATCTTAAGCTGCATACCTATTACTCCGGTAGAGCCTACTAGCACCTCACGAGGGGCTATCCCCAGCTTTTCAGCCGCATATCCCGCCGTCTGCTCGCAGTAGTCCATTCCCTCTTTTCCTGTGCAGGCGTTGGCGATCCCGGAATTTACCACTACCGCCCTGACCGCTCCTCCTCCCTGCAGGATCTCTTTGTCCCACAGCACCGGGGCGGCCTTGACTACGTTTGTGGTAAAGGTTCCCGCGCATACGGCAGGCACGTCGGAAAGAACCATGGCCATATCCGGCCTGCCCTCATATTTGATATTTGCTTCGGCTGCAGCGGCCCGGTATCCCTTCGCCGCCGTTACTCCACCTTTTATTATCTCCATTTTATCCGTTAAACCTCTCTATATTTTCTTCATTTAAAGTAAAATCGTAATAATTAAGATCCTGTCTCTGGGTCCAGCCTATCTGCTTCCAGAAGGCATTCCCTATATCGTTTTGAGTAAAGGCTATCAGGGCCACCTTATTTATCTTCTCAGCCTTAAGGGCGTTCATGCACTCGACGACCATCTGCTTTCCGATGCCCTGTCTTCTGTAATCCTCCCTCACACATACGTGGTAGAAGGTAGCCCTCCTTCCGTCGTGTCCGCAAAGAATGGCTCCGACTATCTCCCCGCCCTCCAGCGCCACCACGGAGGTATTGGGGTTTCTCTTAAGAAAGAGCTCAACCCCCTCGCGGCTGTCGTCAATACTTCTTATGTAGAAGCCCTTTATGCTCATCCAAAGCTTATATACGGCGTCATAATCCTGGGCGGTCATTACTCTTATCTGCATAATTCTTACGGCACCATGGGGATCGCCTTAAGCCCCTCCCTTTCATCAAAGCCAAACATGATGTTCATATTCTGCACAGCCTGTCCCGCTGCCCCCTTTACGAGGTTATCCAGGGTTCCCATGAGCACGGCCCGTCCGACCCTTTCGTCTACCTTAAAGCCTATATCGGTAAAATTGCTGCCTTCGGTAAAGCGGCTCTCCGGTATCCTGTCCTGTCCGAGAAGCCGGATAAAGAATTCCCCGCCGTAATATTTTTCATAAGCCGCCTTTATCTTAGCTGCGTCCGCCCCTTCGGTAAGGGTCGCGGTCTCAGTTGCATATATGCCCCTGTGCATAGGTATGAGATGGGGCGTAAAGCTTAACCTTATTGAGCGATGGCAGGCGTAGCCCAGCTGCTCCTCGATCTCCGGGGTGTGGCGGTGAGTCGTAACTCCGTAGGCCTTGACGCTCTCATTGACCTCGCTGAAAAGGTTGGCTACCTTGGCGCCCCGCCCCGCTCCCGATACGCCGCTTAAGGCATTTATCACAAGGCTGTCGGGGTCGATAAGCCCTTCTGCCACCAAAGGAAAGGCGGTGAGGATGGAGCAGGTCGTAAAGCAGCCGGGGTTAGCAAGGAGCCTAGCGTTTCTGATCTTCTCCCGGTTTATCTCCGACAGGCCGTATACCGCCCCTTCGATAAGCTCCGGAGATCTGTGCTCTATCTTATACCACTTTTCGTATGTGGCCACATCCTTTATCCTGTAATCGGCGCTTAAATCTATAAATCTGCATTTTTCAAGAAGCTTTTCATTAAGCACCCCTGAAAGATACCCCTGGGGGGTGGCGGTAAAGATCACATCCACCCGGTCAGCCAGGCTCCCAAGGTCCGGTGCACTGCATTTCATATCTATAAGCTCAAAAAAGTTTCCATATATATCGGAATATTCCTGTCCTTCGAAGCTCTGACTGGCGAGGAATTCGATCTGTACCCCGCTGTGTCCAAGAAGCAGCCTGACGATTTCGTTTCCTGCATATCCCGTAGCTCCTATGATACCAACCTTTATCATATATTCACCTACCTCACAAATCCCATAATTACAGCCCTGTTATTTTATACTAAGTTTTTCCAATCGTCCACTGTTGCATAAATATACATCATAAATG
>CAMNBW010000282.1 GCA_946533525.1 uncultured Lachnospiraceae bacterium | reverse complement strand
GTGGTCTTTGACGAGCTGGGGCAGGATAACGAAGACGGGGCTCTGGGGGAATTCTTTTTTCTCCCTCCCGGCTCTGAGGAGGACGAGGTCCAGCATTTTTCGGCTGTCCTCACTATTGCCGATGATATTGACAAGAGTAAGCTGCCGGAGCTCTATGAGGCTATGTCACATATCAATTATGAGATTCCCTGCGGGAGCTTTTGCATAGATAAGGAGGGAGAAAATCTCGTATACCGCCTCACAACGCCCCTTCCCATGGCTATTGAGGGGGATGAGCTCTTTGACCAGATGAATGTCTGCATGGCGAATGCTTTGGTTTCGGCGGATATGTATATGGATATTCTTGTTAAGATTAATGAGGACAGCTAATTACAATTCAGTGTCGGGCCACGCACGCTAAATTTCTTTACACCCATACTTTAATATGGTAAAGTGGTAGCGAACTAAATCAAACAGGGTGAGTGTGTTGAGGAGAAGACTTCAGATACTCAGTCCGGCTTCGAAGGGAGGAGTAAATTATGAAAAAAGTGTTATCGTTGATATTAGCGGGATTGATGGTTCTGTCGATGACTGCCTGCGGGAACAAGAGCGGGGGGAGCGATGTGGACTATATCAAGAATAAGGGAAAGCTGGTAGTGGGAATTACCGACTTTGCCCCGATGGACTATAAGGACGAGGCCGGAGAATGGATAGGCTTCGACGCTGACGCCGCAAGGCTTGTGGCCGAGGGCTTAGGCGTGGATGTAGAGTTTGTGGAGATCGACTGGGACAATAAGATACTGGAGCTCGACAATAAGAGTATAGACTGTGTATGGAACGGTATGACCCTGACTGATGAGGTCAAAAATTCCATGGAGTGCTCAAAGCCCTATTGCAACAACGCTCAGGTTATAGTAGTCAAGGCCGATGCTGCCGCCAATTATCCGGATGCGGCTTCCGCCAAGTCCCTTTCATTTGCAGTGGAGTCCGGTTCGGCGGGCGAGTCGGCTGCAAAGGAGCAGGGCTATGAATATACCGCCCTTGCTTCACAGGCGGATACATTGATGGAGGTAGAGGCCGGAACCTCGGATGCCTGCATAATCGACCTCCTTATGGCAGGAGCCATGATAGGAGAGGGAACCAGCTATTCTGACCTTGCTTACACTGCTTCTCTTACAAGCGAGGAGTACGGAGTCGGCTGCAGAAAGGGCTCCGATCTGGCGGCGTTTATAAATGAGCAGCTCAAAAGCGCCTATGAATCGGGAACCTTAAAGGACATTGCCGCCAAGTACGGCGTTCAGGAAGCCCTTATTCCGATAGAATAATAAAGGAAGCTTTACCGATATATGTTTGCAACAGTTACCTTAGCCCTGCTTGAGGGCTTTTGGGGTACGATTAAATTATTTGCGCTGACCCTGCTGTTTTCGCTGCCGCTGGGACTTTTGATAAGCCTTGGCTCCATGGCCCGCGCGAAAATAATAAGCGTACCCATAAAACTTATAATCTGGGTGATAAGGGGAACTCCGCTGCTTTTGCAGCTCCTCGTTATCTACTATGGTCCGGGTATCATCTTCGGCTTTAATTTATGGGGCGGAGGAGATGCGGGCAGATTTACGGCGGCGCTGACAGCCTTTGTTATAAACTACTCCTGCTATTTTTCGGAGATCTACAGAGGCGGCATCCAGTCCATTCCCGTGGGACAGTATGAGGCGGGAGCGGTCCTGGGCCTTGACAGGCGGACGATATTCTTTAAGATAGTGCTGCTGCAGGTCATCAAACGTATAGTTCCGCCCATGTCCAATGAGATAATAACGCTGGTAAAGGATACCTCTCTTGCCAGGGTAATAGCGGTCTATGAGATAATCTGGAACGGGCAGACCTTTATTAAGAGCGCGGGTATCATCTGGCCCCTGTTTTATACCGGAGCGTTTTACCTTATCTTCTCCGGGCTTTTGACCCTGCTTTTCGGTTATATCGAGAAGCGGCTGGACTATTTCAGATAAAAACCGGTCTGTGACGCAGGCGGGATTGGTGTGAGCATTTCATTATGGCAATTTTAGAAGTTGAAAATATAAAAAAGAGCTTTGGAGAGACTGAGGTACTTAAAGATATTAGCTTCGAGCTGAACGAGGGGGAGAGCGTTTCGATTATCGGCTCTTCGGGCAGTGGGAAGACGACGCTTTTAAGGTGCCTTAATTTCCTGGAGCTTCCCGATGAAGGGATAATAAGGGTCAAAGGGAAGGCTTTATTTGACTCTGGCAGACAGGACGACAGATCAGAGGAGACCATAAGAAAGAACAGGCTGCATTTCGGCCTCGTATTTCAGTCCTTCAATCTCTTTCCCCAGTATACGGCCCTGGAAAATGTGACTCTTGCTCCGCTGCTGGCGCTTAAGGAGAAGCGCTTTGAGCTTTCCGAGGAGGAGATAAGGGAACGCGGAGCTGAGCTTTTGGGGCAGATGGGGCTTTCCAACAGGATGGACAATTATCCGCACCAGCTTTCCGGAGGACAGCAGCAGAGGGTTGCAATTGCGAGGGCGCTTATTCTTAAGCCGGATGTGTTATGCTTCGATGAACCCACTTCAGCGCTGGATCCCGAGTTGACGGGAGAGGTGTTGAAGGTCATTCGCGCTCTGGCCCAGCAGAAGACTACGATGATAATAGTTACGCATGAGATGGGCTTTGCCCGGGATGTTGCCGATCAGGTCATCTTTATGGATGAGGGTGTCATAGTTGAGCAGGGCAATGCAAAAGAGGTCATAGATAATCCCAAAGAGGAGAGGACCAGGCGGTTCGTAGCCGGGTTTAAAAATTATTAAAAATACAAGTGGGGTGTCGCAACA
>CAMNBW010000281.1 GCA_946533525.1 uncultured Lachnospiraceae bacterium | reverse complement strand
TGACAGAGAACATAGAAGTTTTTACCCAGAACAGCATTAAGATAAATATCGGAAAGAAGCTGTATTTTGACCCTTTCCAGCATAAAAAGAGCTTTAATGACGCCGACTATATTTTTATCACCCATGACCACTACGACCATTTTTCGCCCGAGGATATAGCGAAGGTGGTAAAGGAGGATACGGTCTTTGTGGTTCCCGAAAAGCTGGAGAAGCCGGTAAAGGAGCTGCTGCCTCCCAAGGGGAGCATAGTAGTCATGAAGCCCGGCGATACCTGTGAAATGGAGGGCTTTTCGGTGGAGGCGGTTCCGGCCTACAATAATATCAAGCCTTTTCACAATAAGAAGGCCGGCTGGGTCGGCTATATTATCATATATGACGGACAGCGTATATATATTTCCGGGGATACGGATGCAAATAAAGATATTAAGCAGGTTAAGTGCGATATAGCCCTGGTTCCTATAGGAGGAACTTATACCATGAATGCAAAGGAAGCGGCTGCATTTATCAATGAGATCCATCCCAAAGTGGCTATACCCACGCACTACGGCAGTATTGTTGGAAGCTTTAAGGATGCGAACACCTTTACGGAAAACGTATCCGACGATATAAAGGTTGAAATTAAGATAAAGTAAGGCTTGAAATGTAGGTATGATATGGGATAAGATAGAAGAAGTATGGTAACTGTCCGGAACCCAGGGGGTTATGAACAGTTACGTTGTATGATGAATTCAGGGGGAGACGATGTTAACTATAGAGCAGCTTGAAAGTTTCGGTGTAAACACAAAGGAGGGGCTGGAAAGATGCCTCAACGATGAAGGTTTTTATCTGGGACTTATCCCCTCTGCATTGGACAGGTCTGCGTATGACGGTCTGGAGAAGGCCATCATAAACCATGATCTGGAGAATGCTTTCGAGGCGGCGCATGCCCTAAAGGGAGTGCTCGGAAATCTGGCCCTTACGCCTATCTATGAACCCTTAAGCGAGTTGACCGAACTGCTCCGTGCCAGGTCGGATGCGGATTACGAGAGCCTGCTCAAAAAGGTAATTGAGAAGAGAGACGCCCTTGCAGCCATGATGTGAAGCACATCCCCATAAGTCTTCGAAGCAGTTACTTATGAAGCATTATTTTATGAGCAAGTTTGGTAAATGCCAAAGAGAAAGGATGATTTTTTAGACTCGATATGAAAAAAATTCTCGTCGTAGACGATCAGATGATCACTCTTAAGATGACAAGCCATATACTTGCATCCCAATATCAGACCGTTTGCGCGTCCTCCGGATCAGAGGCGATAGAATTGTATAAAAAAGAACGTCCGGATCTTGTCCTGACGGATCTTCATATGCCGGAAATGTCAGGATTTGAGCTGCAAAGCATCCTCCAGCAGGAGTTTGAGGAGCGGGTTCCGATAATGTTTATGACGGCCGACAGCTCGGATGAGACCGAGAGCAAGGGCTTTGAGAACGGTGCGGTGGATTTTATCCGGAAGCCCTTCAGAGCCGACGTCCTGCTAAAGAGAGTCGCCAACATCCTGCAAAGCGTGGAGGAGATAAGGGGCTTAAGGAAGGCTGCGGAAACGGATCCCATGACCGGCCTTTTAAATAAGGCCTCATCTCAGGATGAAATAGGAGAGCTGATCAAGAGTACCCCCGGGGCGCTCATGATGATAGATTTAGACAGCTTTAAGCTTGTCAACGATATTTACGGCCACAATATGGGGGATAAGGTGCTTATCCGTTTTGCGGAGATAATCCGCTCCGCCATAAGGGCGGCCGACATCGCGGGAAGGATAGGCGGGGACGAGTTTATTGCCTTTTGCCAGCATGTTAAGAGCGAGGACGTAATAGCCGAAAAGGTTAAGTATATTAACGAGGAACTGCTAAAATCGGCGCTCGAATATATGGGCGACGATATGAGGATACCCCTCGGGGCTTCCGTGGGAGCGGTCTACGTCCCGGACGAGGGTACGGATTTTCTTACCATATTCAAGAAGGCGGACAAGGCGCTCTATCAGGTAAAGCAGAACGGAAAGCACGGCTATGCGGTCTACCGCGACGCTTCAAAGGTGGAGCACGATGTTGTGGCGGCTACCTCGGGAATAATGAACGAGATGGCGATCCTCGCAGAGAGGAGCAGGGAGAAGGGAGCCTATGCGCTGCCCTACGACCAGTTCAAGCTCATCTATCGCTTTCTTATAAGGGTAGAGTCCAATTATCACAAGGAAAACAGACTTATCATATTTACCCTTAAGGCCAAGGACAGCGATGAGGTCAATAAGGATGTGATCTACGCCACACAGAGGTTTTACGATACTGTATGTTCGTCCTTAAGGGCCAGCGATGTGGTTACTTTAAGGGGAAAAAATCAGGTTATGGTCCTGCTGCTGGAAGCAAACCTTGTGGACAGCAAAATGGTAATCGAAAGGGTTGTTACCAACTGGCAGGAGGCTGAAAAGGGATATGAGCTCGTCTCCGAGATGGAGATCATAAAGGAGGATAGGATATAATATGACTGCCAGAGAGTTATATGAAAAGATAGGAGCCGATTATGACGCTGCCTTGAGGCGGCTTCCGATGGATGATCTTGTTGCCAAGTTTATAGTGAGATTTTTGGATGACACTTCCTGTAAAAGGCTTATAGAAACCTGGGAGGCCGGAAATGAGGGAGAGATGTTCGAAGCTGCCCATGCCGCAAAGGGTGTTTGCGCCAATCTGGCTCTCACCAGGCTCTATGAAAATGCCAGTGTCGTTACCGATGCCTACAGACCCGGCAGGGAGGATTCAAGGGTCAGGGAGGACATCGATAAGCTGATGAAGCAGTTTAAAGA
>CAMNBW010000280.1 GCA_946533525.1 uncultured Lachnospiraceae bacterium | reverse complement strand
AAAAACCTATTTGACATCCACAAACTTTCTTTTAAGGGTCCTTGAGGCATTTAAACCGAAGTTCGTATTGAAGCATACCGCGTCTTCAACCTGGCCGGAAACGTGGTCATAGAGGACTATATTCATGCCCCGCCGGTTAATGGAATAATCTCCGCCGTTTATGAGGATGCTGCTTGCGGTATCGCTCGTTCCGACTGTTTCTCCGGCGCTTAGGATGGAATAGGGGCTGCTGTCGGGCAAAATTCCGTCGTGAGTCAGCTCTTTTTCTCCGTTTTCTTCAGTTACAGCTTCTGGAGTTATTACAGCGTAGTAGCTTTCACTCTGGATATGCTGAAGATCGGTCCTGATGCCAAGTGCGCGAAACTTTTCCATGGCTTCATCCGACATCGACATGGATATATCGCCCTTGGCAGAAAGCAGGATGCTGTATTTTCCTGTTTGCAAAGAAGCTTTAAGAAAATCGAGGTAATAATCCAGATTATCCATATAGAGATTTCCGGAGGCGGTCGCTATATCCGAATATTCTATGCCGGACCTGCCTACTGCCATAATGCTTATCTGAGCATTTTCAAGGTCGATCCCGCCTGTATCTATTTGTCCCTCAAGCTCCGTATCCGGGCCGCTTCCGTTGACCTTGAGGGCGGCCGTATGTACCAGGGTTTTGTCCGAGAGATCAGTGATAACAGCGCTGGCTGAGGCCAGGCCTTCATCCAGGTTGTCAAAGTCTCTTGCATACAGGGAGATAGTGTTGGCTTCTTCGTTTATCTCCTTAAGGGACAGGTCTGCTTCGGGGCTGTTGCTGCGATAGTATTTTTCGGCAGAGGTATCAATGTTGGACAGTTCGGTCATAAATTTGGATCTCTTGGAAAGCTCGGCACTCATTTTTTCTATTCCGTAAGTTTCGGCGAGAGTGGGCTCGGATGAAAAGAGATCGGTTCCGAGACCGAGCCGGCCGCCTTCGATTTTAACTCCGAGAGCACCGAGGGTGGTGGGAAAATTATCCAGAGTGGTATAGATTCGCTCCTTATCGGCCTGCAGAGGGGCTTCATAGGGGTTTATCACTGCAGTGTAGGTCCGGCGCTCATATGTTTCGTCCATATCATCGCAAAAATCGGAATCCATCGTGGTATGATCGCCGTTTATGATGATCGTAGTGTTTTCGTAAAAGTCCTGGGCCTGAACCCATTTTACAAAGTCATATATCTGTCTGCTGGAACAGGCCATAACATTGGCATACTGGTTGTCTCCGAATTCATTTTTGCAAAGACGACAAACGTATCCGTCTTCAAAATGTGTATCAACTGTCAGAAATGAGAGGTTGAAGGGCTTTCCTTTGGCGGCAAGCCGGGTGAGCTCGCTTTTTGCGAAATCCAGGAGCTTTTCGTCTTCAAAGCCCCAAAAAACATAGTAGTTTTCAGGAATCCATCCGTTTTCGACAGCATAGTTGTAGTCTCTGATAAGATAATCGCCGTGCTGGCTGTAATAGAGCTTGCGTCCTCCGAAGACGGCATCGGAGCCAAAAAGGATTTCCTGTTCGTAGCCCTGGGCTTTTAAAATGTCCCCGAGGACGGTTACTCCGCTGAAAAATGAGGACTGTGTATCCATTCCATCCCAGCCGCCGTGTTCATCCAGCAGGGTATCGGAAATTCCGAGCTTCATCGGAAGACCGCTGGTCTGGCCGAACAGGCCGCCCATGGTAAAATTGGTTCCGGGCATTACATAGCCTCCGTTCAGCTTACCGCTGTTTCCGGCAAAGCATTCGTTTTCCAAAGCCAGTTCGGTCAGCTCAGGAATGCAGTTGAAGTCAAAGCCTCCGCCGTTTTGTTTGTCGGCAAAGGACATTTCCATAGATTCCAGATAAATATATATGAGATTTCGTTTCTGCTCAGGGAAAGTAATATCGACGCTTGAAGCGTCAACGTAGTTGTCCTCTATAAAGGGTGAATCCTGAATCTGCTCGACTATATATTTGCCGATACCGACTTTCTGCCAAAAGACGCTGACCGTCAGGAGGGCGGTGGACAGCAGAACAAAGGCAAATACGGAAAGCAGGGTTTTATAGCCTGCTTTGTCACGCAGGAGAAATATTGCCGCAAGGATTAAAAGGATAGTGAGGATTGCAGGAATTATCCCATGGGTTATATATTGGGCGATCATGCCGTTTCCGGCTCCCGATAAGGGGGTTTTCAGATGGAAAAGTATTTCGTTTACGTCCAGATCGGCCCACACCGACATTACCCATAAGATGCCGAAAAACAGGAAGGAAGTGGGAATGGCTATTATTATTACCGCGATCTCGCGTTTTAGGTTTGTTTTATCTGATTTGTGAAACAAGATTGAGCTCCTTTGTTTTGAATTCATTATCTCATTTAATATAAAAGCATGAGGTTATGCTGTCAATTTTCAGCAGGGAATTAATTTCAAATAAAATATAATATATAGTAAGCGACAGGTTTTTGATGTCGTTCACTATAGAAGTTTTTATCGATATATGATAGACTATTGTGGTTAAAAAATCGTTACAATTCAGTGGTCAACTATACCACTGAATTGTAATAAAAAGCCAAATGTTTCAAGGAATAACTTTTAATGAGTTCATCCACTGAAGATTATTTAGATAGACTACTTAGGTCTATGGAACATAAAAATACAGAACCTGAGCCTGAACCGGAACCTGAGCCTGAGCCGGTGCCGATGCCAGAGCCAGTTCCCGAGCCGGAGGTTGTGCCGGAGCCGGTAGTAGAACCAGTGCCGGAACAGGTGGTAGAGCCGATGCCTGAAGCTGTGGTGGAGCCGATACCTGAGCCAGTGCCTGAACCGATACCGGAACCCGCACCTGAGCCC
>CAMNBW010000279.1 GCA_946533525.1 uncultured Lachnospiraceae bacterium | reverse complement strand
AGCTACGAATATGAGGATGCCTATTAAGGAAATTATCGCTCCCAACCCCTTATAGGGGGTATGGTATCTGAATTCTATTTCGTGACGTCCGCTATCTAATTTAATTCCCAAAAAGGCGGTGTCTGTTTGAAGAACTTGTGTTTCTTTTCCGTCCACATAGGCCTTCCAACCTATGCTGTAGGGCTGGGTCACGCAAAGTAATTTGGGCCTTTTCAGCTCAATATTGGCCGTTATCTTATCTCCGCCTATATATATGTCCTTCGCCTCATCTGTCTTGAGCTTCTCCACATAGCCTTCCATCCCCTCCATTTTCTGACATACTACACGGAGGTCGTCAAAGCTGTAGTCCCCGGCAAATCCGAAACCAATCGTTATTTTATTCAGGGGCTCTTTAGAATATCCTGCGTTATACAAAAAGTCATGCTGGCCGCAATATGTAAGATGTTTATTCGTCCTGAAAATATTTCTCTTTACATTATCCCCTACTGTGACGTAGAGATTGAGGGAGGCATTTTCGTGGTAAACCCTGTCAGAATAGCGGTTTCTCAGCATTTTAAGCTTCTCAACAACACCTGTTCCGCTTCCATAATCTTTTTCCGCAGCTTTATAATTCAGCCCATCTATCAACAGGTAGTTCTCGCTGTCCCCTTCCCCTTCATAAACTATATCTATTTTGGCATTGTCATTAATAACGTGTATTATTCCATCTTCGATCTCTATGTCGTCCCCGTGCTCTATTGTGAAGTCCTTTTCCACATCGTGAAACTCGGGCTCGATATACTTAAGCCCCAGTTCTTTCGCTGTTGCACCGTCAACATTTGCACCCTGGAGAAGCGCCTGCTGACGCTCCACCGGCGATAACTGTTGATATTTTTCCGGATCGATCAGCGTCTCATAGGTGAACATCATGGGTAAAGTGCTGTCGCCGCGGTAGGCGAGGTAGGTTTCTCCGAAATTTTCCTCGATCGCAAGATCCTTTCTGTAGTTATAGGGAAGATACTCTTCCTCCCCTTCTTTTACTATAATATATTTTACCCCGAAGAGCTCCTCCAGCATGGCCCTGCTGTCCAGATTATAATATTTATAGTCGTAAGAGGTGTTCTGCAGCCGAAGCTCCCGGAACAAATCACTGATGTTATTGTTGTATATACTATAGTAAAACGCCGTGGACATTATGTCATTGTTCATGGCGGTATTTGCCGTCTCCTCAGCATTATACTGATCTACACGGTAAACGTCCTCATCTCCCAGATCCTTTATAAGTCTGAGCCCGGAAGAAAACACCTGATTGTTTACCGTTCCAATCCCCTCATAGCTGGATATGGTGGTGGATACTGAGGGGGAGAGCCAGTAAAACATATTTATCACTATCCCGATTGCTGTGCAGCAATAGACCGCTACGGGTGCTATTTTTTCATAGCGTACATTTTCGTTGGATATGAAGATGACACATGTTACTATTATGATTACCGCGAGAGATACTAAGGTCGCCTCCGCCCTGGAGACATTGTTGGTTATCACAAGAAGTAAATAGATGCCTTCTATGATGCAGATCCTGATCTTATTTTTGATCTCCAGCTCAGACATGACCGGAAGCATTTTAACGAGTATATAGGAGCTCAGCATGGTAAAGACCCAGGTCCACCTGTTGGTCATATAGGCAAAGCCGTTAAAGAGCCGTCCGAAGAAGGGAATACAGAGGAAAACCAAAAACAGAACAACCGCTACCTTTAAATCCCTGTACTTATCCTTTACCGAAAAGAGGACGCAGATCCCTAAGATACCCGCAGCGCCGAAGCCCAGATAGGTATACATATCAGGATAGTTTATCGTTGTGACCAGGCTCGAAAGCAGGGTCTGGTAATAGTCCAGAGGATAGAGGAGGGAGCTGAAATGCTCGACTCCGAAGCGGTTCATATATAAGACCAGATGCAGCGCAAGGGGCAAAAATATAATGCCGGCTATCATCATCGCCACTATCCCAAAGCCTGCAAACTTCCCCAGCCAGCCGAATATTTCCGACGGAGAAAAATCCCTTATCAGGACCACATACCTGAAGATCGCGTATATCACCGCAAAGATAATCAGCATATATAAGAAGTAAAAATTGGCTAGGGCGCTGATGGCGGTGGCCCAGATAAATAAATACGGGCGTTCTCTATTAAATATCTTGTCGATACCCAGTATCATGAGCGGAAAATAGATGACCGGCATCGCAAACATATTGTTCGTAAAGCAGACCGTCAGCAGGTAGCCCGAAAAGGCGTAGGTCAGCGCCCCCGCAAGGACGTGCTTTTCCTCATTTTTATGGTATAAGGCGTAGATTGAAAAGGTAAGACCCGCCACATAGAGCCTGAGCTCCCCGATAAGGCCGAAGCAGATGTCCAGATATGAACGGGGAACCAGGGCCAGGATCAGATAAAACGGGTCCCCTATGACGTGATAATGAAGCGTCAGCATGACATCCGCCCCGTAACCGATAGTGCTGTCGTAGGACGGAAGGTCTATCCTGTGCTCAAAAATCAGGGTTTTAAAAAAATTACGTATGTAATCTCCCCAGTAGAGAAAGGCATTATAGTCCTGCGGCAGTCCGTCAGATGCCTTCATCGGGAGCTTCCCGTTCAGAAAGAAAAACGACAGATGGAGGGCGGCAAACACCGCAAACACCAGGGTATAGACCAAATAATACTTAAGACGGCTCCTCTTTTCACGCATCGGCATATCCTTCATGTACTGACGGCGTCAGGAATTCAAGCTTTACCGAATGAAAATGCTTTTTCAGGCACTCCGAGATAACCCTGTTCCTGTCCTCCCTGGCAAAGCCCTCTTTGGCCGCGCTGAAATAGGATTCCATCGT
>CAMNBW010000278.1 GCA_946533525.1 uncultured Lachnospiraceae bacterium | reverse complement strand
TTCACACGAAAATGCGACTGATCGGAGGAACCCGGCAATGGGTTACATTAAAATTCCGAAGGTGTACGAAAAGCTTAAAAAGGCCGAACAGCTATTCTCTCCGGTCATTATGACCGCGGCCACCGGCTGGGGAAAAACTGCCGCGGTAACGTACTTTTACCGAAGAAAAAATCCGCTGATACTCCACTGCGAGGACGGAAACATCCGTTACAGGGCTTTGCTGGATGACTACAGGGGAAGTGTTGTCATTATTGAGGATATGCAGTGGCTTTATGAGGAGGCTTCCGTGAGCTTCCTGAAAAGCCTGCTCCACACCTCAGGCATACAGGTCATTATGCTCACGAGGGGCTCGGTGCCCTTATACCTTGCCGGCGAAGATCTGGACCTTGGCTTTGTAAGGATAAGGGAGAATGATTTTGCTTTTGAAGAAAAGGAAGTGGACGAATTCTTTAAAGAGGGCGGGATCTGTCTGCATCCGGACGATGTTGCGTCGATTACGGAGGCTTCGCAGGGATATGTGCGTGCGCTTCAATGCTATGCGTCGAGAATGGAAGACGGCACAAGATATTCCGAGGACTTAAAGGCGGCCGTCTGGCTGGATATGTACCACTTGTGGGACGGCTATGTCAGTGGGCAGTGGTCGGAGGAGTTCATTTTCTTTGCCTTATGCGTATGCCAGTACGATGAGTTTACCCTGGAAATGGCAGAGTACCTTACCCGCAATAAACGCATAGGCGAAATTATCGAATATTGCTTAAGGTCCATGAGCCAGCTTGAAATAAAGAGTGAGGGGCACTATTCCATACGGCCCGAAACCCGCGGATATTACCGGTGGAAGCAGGGTGTATCCTGGTCAAAGGAGGCTGTTGTCGAGAATTACCGCAGGGCGGCCGATTACTATGAAATGACCGGGGATATTGTCAACGCGCTTAAATATTACAAAAAGGCGGGAGCGACGCAGCGCATCAAGGAGCTTTTGATACGAAATGTCAGCGTGCATCCGGGGCTGGGGCATTACGTGGAGGCAAGGGAGTATTATCTTGCGCTTCCCGAGGATATGGTCAGGGAATTTCCGGTGCTCATGGCGGGAATGAGCATGATGTATGACCTGATCCTGATGCCGGAGGCTTCGGAAAAGTGGTATAAAGAGCTGGAGAAATTCTGTCAGGATAAAAACAACAGCAGGGAGCGCAGGAGAGAGGGGAATACCTGGCTGGCATACCTCGATATAGCCCTGCCCCACAAGGGTACAAAGGGCATCCTTCGCACCATGAGGAATGTTTTTACCCTGCTTAAAAAAGGCGACATCGCCCTGCCGGAATTCTGCGCGACGGGCAACCTTCCGTCCATAATGAACGGCGGCCTCGATTTTTCGGAATGGTCAAAAAATGATATACAGATCGCAAAATTTATGGGAAAGCCCCTGGAGACTATTCTCGGAGGCTACGGCAAAGGGCTCGTGACCATTGCTCTTGCCGAGAGCGGTTTTGAGAAAGGCACCATGTCCACCTATGAAGTGATGACGAGGTGCAACGACGGTTTTGTGGCCGCAGCCTACGGAGGCAGGATAGAAATGTGCTTTGTGTCTGTGGGAATTCAGATAAGGCAGCACCTTATCGAAGGGCAGCTTCCCTCCGCAAAGCGCGTATATGGAGCCTTTCATGAGAAGGCTGTCAATGAGGGCGCGGCTCAGCTGCTGCAAAATCTTAATGCCCTGCATACCTGGATAGCGCTTTTTTCCGGGGCAGGGGATGTTATAAGGAGCTTTATCGAAGAGACGCCCGATGCAAGGACATTTTTCTGCAGCTTTGACAGGTACAGGCAGCTTGTAAAGCTGCGCTGTCTGATCGCTGAAAACCGGCTGGATGAGGCCTTTGACCTTGCACTATTTTTGGAGAGATATTTTTTATCCTATGAGAGACATTTTTGCTGGATGGAGGCGGTGGTTTTAAAGTCGATCATCCTGTACCGCCTCGGCGATGAACATTATAAAGACTGCCTCATCAGGGCGCTTTGCAAGGGCGCTGAGTTCCATTTTGTAAAGCTTTTTGCCCTTGAGGGCGCAGCCTTGATGCCGCTGCTTAAAGAGGCAGAGGCTCATAAAGCTGTTTCAGATATAAATGGCGACTATTTTTCCGAGGTCTGCCGGGAATGTGCAAAGGTGGCCGCAAGCTATCCTGATTACATGCGGTTTATCCCAAAGAAAACGGTATCCCTCACAAACAGGGAGGCGCAGGTGCTGTCCATGCTTTGTGCGGGCATGACCATGGACGATATATGCCGGGAGCTTAAGATAAGCTATGACGGCCTGAAAAAGCATAACAGAAACATTTATAAGAAGCTGGATGTAAAAAACAGAGCGGAGGCCGAGCGGATGGCAGCGCAGCTCGGGCTTGTCTATCGGGGAGCTGAAGCGAGGTGAAACGGGCATGAAGTGGAAGAGCGATGTAATTGTCGAGCGTAAGGACGGGCTGTGGCTGCGCATTGGGGAAAAGCAAAGTGCGGTAGCTAAGGCCGATGAAGCGATCGTAAGGAAAATGGAAGAGGGCATCACGGACGATGAAGCGTTGTTAAAATGCCTGTCGGAGGAGACGGGGGAGTCTCCGGCGGAATGCTGCCTCCGGCTCGCACAGTTTGTCGTGGATTATGGGGCCTATATCGAAGAAGGCACCCGGTCAAAGGTATTCGATATATAAGCGGGGGCGTGCAGATTGGGTAAATTGGTTTTTGGACAGGCTCCCGGGAGGGGGTGCTGGAGAGCACTCCCTCTTTTTGATTAAAAACATATTGAATCCCTTCATGGAAAGTGATATATTGTTAGCGAATGCTAACACGATAAAGCCTGACACACCACATTTCGGCT
>CAMNBW010000277.1 GCA_946533525.1 uncultured Lachnospiraceae bacterium | reverse complement strand
AGCCCGAGGCGCCGGAGATAGCCCGGGCCTTCCACGAGGCCGGCTTTAAGATCCTTGCTACCGGCAGCACCTATGAAAAGATAAGGGAGAGCGGAGTTCCAGCCGAGCGGGTTAAGAAGCTCTATGAGGGCAGGCCGAATATCCTGGACTACATGACTAACGGGCAGATACAGTTAATTGTAAATTCTCCCATAGGAAAGGATTCAATCCACGACGACAGCTACTTAAGGAAGGCCGCGATAAAGAATAAGATCACCTATATAACCACGATAGCGGCGGCCAGGAGCGCTGCAGAGGGAATAAAGTATGTCAGGAGCCATGAGGTAAAGCCGGTGCGCTCACTGCAGGAGTGGCACAGGATGATAAAGGAGCAGGAACCGTAAAGGGACATTTTTCCACGCCGGACGCGGGAAAGTTAAGATATGAAAAAGAGAACAAGGGTATCTTTGACAATTTTAATAGTGTCCATCGTCGGTATCGTTATCAACCTCGGAGTTTATGCCCTTAATCAGAAGGTACTTATGACGCCGCTCTATCTCGATGCCATAGGGACCATTCTGGTTTCGGCCACGGTCGGGGTTCTGCCGGGTATGCTCGTAGGGTATTTTTCCATCCTTATAAGCTCCCTTATAGAGTCCTCCCAGATGTATTACTCCATAATCTCCGTGCTGATGGCGCTGCTCGTCGGCTTTGCGGCCTCCAAGGGGGCCTTCAGGAGCTTTTTTAAGACCCTTCTCATAATCCCGCCCATGGTAATAATGAATACCCTGGTGGGAATGGGCTTAAACTGGACGGGCTTCTTTGACAGCTCGCCGGTCTACCTTACGAGCGTCAGCAGTGCATCGACCCAGGGGGAGCTGTTTTGGTCAGAACTGGTCTCAACCGTAATACTGGAGACCGGGGATAAGCTTATATCCCTACTTATTGTCTTTTTCATAATGAAATTTCTTCACCGCTTCCTTAAGCTCGATGTATACGGCTTCGTGGAAAAGGATATGTTTGCGGTAAGCTGGAACGACCCAAAGGGCTGGAAGATAAAGCGGTCCTTAAGGCAGACCGTAGCCATAGCTTTGGCAATAACGGGGCTGGCAATGGAGATACTGTCCCTTATATTTATTTACACCTTTTATCTTAGTGAAAAGGAAAACGAGTATGAGCTGGCTTCGCGCATAGTTACGGAAAATGCCGCACGGACGGTTCTGTCCGGCTATGCCACGGCTCTGCTGGGAAATGAGGATCTGAAAACCATCGAGAGGGTCGGGACGATTTTAGGCGAGGAGATGAAGAAATTTCCAGAGCTCAGGGCGCTCTATATCTATACGGAGGACGGGGGTGTAAAGAGGGCTTCGGTCTGCGCCGGAAGAGAAGAGGATGTTGTCGCAAGGGGAGAGGTGCTTCCCGAGATAACCAACAAAAATATCGTCGCCCTGGATAAACCCGTGAAAGGGGTCTCGGGAATAGGGACTCTGGTATATTATTCAAAGGTTGACATAAAAAAGGACAGCCTCAATTACTGTCTCAGGCTTTTTTCGGTCATGCTGGGGGTTCTCCTCTGCATAATGGCTATAATCATAGTTGTGGCCGATCAGCATCTGGTGCTCCATATAAACAGGATGACGGACGCAATGACCCGCTTCGCCTATAACAGCGACGAGGAGCGCCTGCAGTCCGTGGAGGCGATAAAGTCCTTAAATATCAGGAACGGAAACGAGCTGGAAGCCCTGTACCGCTCCATATCCAAGACAGTGGACGACTATACCGCGTATATCGAGGATGCCAACCGGAAGGCCGAGGAGATAAACAGGATACAGGTTAACATAATTTCAACCATAGCAGATCTCGTGGAGAGCCGTGACGCGGAGACCGGGCAGCACACAAAGCGTACATCGGAGTACGTCAACGCAATTGCCCGGGAGCTCGTCAGGGAGGGGAAGTTTACCGACATTTTGAACGAAGAATATGTGGAGAACATGACTCTTGCCGCATCCCTGCACGATATTGGGAAGATCTGCATATCCGATACCATATTGAATAAGCCCGGGAAGCTCGACAGGGATGAGTTTGATATTATGAAGGGACATACGAGCGCCGGAAAGAAGATACTTCTCGATATAAGGGAAAATCTGGGCGATACCGAGTACCTGAAGATCGCCACCGATATGGCGGGGTACCATCACGAATGGTGGGACGGAAGCCGGGGCTATCCCGAGAAGCTTGCCGGGGAGCAGATACCCTTGCCGGCCCGCATCATGGCAATTGCGGACGTTTTCGACGCGCTTATATCGGTAAGGCCCTATAAGCATGCCTTCAGCGTGGACGAAGCGGTTAACATAATTCATGAAGAGAAGGGCACCCACTTCATGCCCGAGGTGGTGGACGCCTTTGACGCGGCCTTTGAAGAGCTCGTAAGCATTTCCAGAAAATATGCCGAACCGGAAGAGGTGTCGGCATAATATAAATTTAATTTATTTTAAGGAGGATTAAAAAATGAGCAAGTTGTATTTTCTTGTGGGAAGCCAGGACCTTTACGGTGCGGAGACCTTAAAGCAGGTGGCGGCCGACAACAAAAAGATGGCCAAATTCATGGACGGTAAGCTTAAGGATATTGTCCGCGTGGAGCTTCTGCCTACGGTCATCACATCCGCAAGCTGCATCGAGCAGATCCGCAAGGTCAACGACGACGATGACTGCGTGGGCGTTATCACCTGGATGCACACCTTCTCTCCCGCAAAGATGTGGATAAAGGGTCTCCAGATGCTTCAAAAGCCCCTGCTGCACCTGCACACCCAGGCCAATGAGAAGCTCCCCTATGACAGCATCGACATGGATTTCATGAACTTAAACCAGGCGGCTCACGGCGACAGGGAGTA
>CAMNBW010000276.1 GCA_946533525.1 uncultured Lachnospiraceae bacterium | reverse complement strand
CATATCACAATGGAAAAATCGCTGTCATTTTTATCGAGAAGTGAAATGTCTATATCCTCCTGAGAGAGTCCCTGGATAAAGGCAGTAGCTGCCATGGCATTACCGTATCCCTTTACCCTGACATGCTCCTCTCCGAACTCGTCACTCAGGAGTCTTCTGAAGGATGCTTCCGTAAATCCCCAGAAGTGATCCCATTCACCGTCCTCTTTTGAAAGCTGCGTTGCACATCCGCAGACTGTGGCAAGAAGCACTCCTCCCGGCTTAAGCACGCTCTTCGCTCCTGATACGGCCTTTCTGACATCATATATCTGAGGAATGGTCTGGGTACAGATAAACACGTCATACCTTTCGGAAGGCAGGGTCCTCTGATCGGTCAGATCCATTCCCTCAAGGTAGTTTAAGATCTCATGCTCTGCCTTCGGGAAAAAGGCCGTACTGTACCGATCATCACCCACTTCAAGCGTAAGGGAGGGCTCTCCCAGCTTTTCAGCCTCTTCCCGCAGGAATTTTTCTATATAATACCTGTCGATGGCCTCGCCCCTGTCAAGACCGGACAGCCTGCTTAACGGTTCCGTGTTTGATAAAACCCTTTCCGGCGAAAACGGGAAATACTTCCTTATTCGCCGCTGGATATCCCCGGCGTCCGGAATAACTATCTGTTTATCCTGAAAGCCGTCATGATCAAGGGACATTAACCTGTCAAGCAGCTCCTCGCCTTCTTCTTCATCAGCAAAGGCAGCCACGATCATTGAAACGCCCTCAAGCTCCGAAGGAGCCGTCCCCCCGATGGTCTTTGCGCATACGCCGTCAATCTCACCCTGAAGCCCTGAGGACTCAGGAACGATGAAGCCGGCTATATGAAAGCCTTCTTTTTCATATACACGTTTGATCGTCATCCCGTAATCGGAATGGTCTGTGATGATCGTAATGGATTCCATGGTTTCATTCCCCCGTATTTTCAGATACTGTCCGCTCTGTCTGATCTGTCAGCAAAAGTCTCTTAAGAAAGCTTTGTACAGGCCTGAGGATCTGTATCTTTTTTGAACGCATATCTCTTTTTAGGTAGGGATGATCCTTCGGTATATATGCACGAATCCCCTCTGCCCCGTAGTAGGCGGCTGCCCCCGTATTATAAGGATCTCCTTCATAGGTGTCAAAGCCGATGATCTTATATGTGTCGTCGTCGATCCCCCTGTCCTTCGCAAAACGGGTCCAGAACGGTGATATCATAACAGACGGAATATTCACGATCTCACCTTCTCTGCCTTCCTGTATCAATCTGATCTGCTCTTCAGTCTGGATGTAAAGATCCGCATTTACAAACAGAGTGGCCGCAGCGTTTAATATAAGCTCCGCTCCGGCGGCTATACCGACAAAGAAAAGAGGTGCTCTCCACCCGTCAGGGCAGGAAAATGATGAGAGCTCAAGCCCTTCCATGGCCTTAACGGCGGATGCCAGTCTGTATATTATGCTTGGATAAGCAGCTCTTTTGGGAAACTGGGGCGAGAGCATAAGAAGACACGGCACGCTGAAGGCTGCCGCCTCCAGCGCAAGAATATAGGCAGAATCCTCCCTCACTCGATCTCCCTTCTGAAGAAAGTACAGGATGACCGGAAGCTCAAGGGGGAGCTGTCTGAGAGCAACGGAAGAAAAGGAATTCTTAAGGTAATGCTTAAACATAGCCGGGGTATACTGGTATTCCTCCGAAACCATTGAGGATCCGCTTATCTCCTCTGAAAGTATATCACTGTATTCCTTTTCTATTTTTATACGTCTGAAATTACCGGGCGCAAGCATTAACAGAGCATAGCCTGCGATAACCCCACATAAACCGGCAAGCATCCATCCCCTGTCCCGGGAAAGCTTTTTTGCCCGGATACAGGCCGCTGCCGACATAAGCACGGCGATCCCGCCGCCAGCCTCATTTGACCAGCCCGCAAGCAGTCCCGATAAAAAGGACACAGCTTTCGGAACAGAAAAGCGTTCGTCGTGATACTCAAGTCCGTATGGCAGGAGAAAGGCAGATTGAAGAAGTCCCATCCAGGAATAGTTTGTCGCCCCGGTGGTCCAGATTGAGGTTGCCGCAAGGTGCGGGGTGGAAAACCAGTATCCGCCGCACAGCAAAAGGGCAATGCCCGGAGAGATTTTCTTAAGGGATAGCCTTCCTCTGCCGATCAGGAGACAGAGCATGAGCTGCATAAGGATCACTCCTGTATTTATCCGGTCATAAAGCACCTTATCATCCTTCATAAGCACCATCTGGTTAAGGCTTTCGGCGATGATCCTGCCGCTCCAGGTCTTATAATGGGATATCTGTGACTTTACCAGATCCTTACCCGTACGCACCCGTTTGTAGCGATGGTTCCCGTAAGCCAGATTACCGTTGCTCTTCCCGTCCCATATAAAGGAAAAGGCATAATCATCCGCAAGCTTTGGACACAATCTGTTGACCAGATACACAAAAGCTCCGAATCCCGCAAATATAAGACCTGCTTTAAGACTGCCGCCTGTTTTACCCCTTTTTTTCCCAGTCATTCTATATCAGAAAGAATCTCCCACCATCATCGCGGCAATACGGCAGGCAATGAATATAAGCTTTTCTCTTCATTCAGGCTTTCCATTAAGCCTCGAATTTGTAGCCCATACCCCAGATGGTCTTGATCATATCGCCTTTGTCGCCCATCTTGGCTCTGAGCTTTTTGACATGAGTGTCAATGGTGCGGGCATCCCCGAAATAATCATAGTTCCATACGTTATTCAATATCTTTTCTCTGGAGAGCGCGATGCCGGTATTCTCCATGAAATACTGCAGAAGCTCAAACTCCTTAAAGGAAAGCTCCAGCTCCTTACCGTCCACCGTACAGGAGTGAGCCGAGGTATCGAGCACTATGCCGCCGTTTTCAAGTCT
>CAMNBW010000275.1 GCA_946533525.1 uncultured Lachnospiraceae bacterium | reverse complement strand
ATGAAATAAAAAGACAAGGGGAAGAACCATGGTCAGAGTTATTGCGGGAAGCGCGCGCAGACTGAAGCTTAAGACATTAGACAGCTACGATATGCGCCCCACCCAGGATATTATAAAAGAAACCTTATTCAACACTATTCAGACCCGGATACCCGGCTCGCATTTTCTGGATCTTTTTGCCGGGAGCGGGGCCATCGGCATCGAGGCCTTAAGCCGGGGCGCCTCAAAAGCTGTCTTCGTCGAAAATAACCGGAGCGCTGTCGCCCTCATAAATGAAAACCTCGAGCACACCCATCTGGCTGAAGACGCGGAGGTGTTTACCTCGGACGCCCTTGCCGCCCTTCATAACTTCAATAAGCGCAGAAAGTTTGACATCATATATATCGATCCCCCCTATAAGGGGAACCTCTATGCCCCGGTTTTAAAGTATATCGCATCCGCAGACATCCTAAATGAAGAGGGGCTTGTCATCGTAGAGTCTCTTCGTGAGGAAGACCTTTCCTTCACTGAGGAGCTGGGCTTTAAGGTAACCAAGGAAAAGCTCTACAAAAACAACAAACACGTCTTCCTGTCCAAAGAATAAAGTTTGCCCCCGGTACACTTTTTCTGGCTTTATTCATATCATATCCTCATACTCACGCGGGCTTTAACCTACAGCCTCACCTTCGTACCCTTCATATCCCTGTGGGTGGTCTTAATGTGGGTCATGGGCATTTCGTGTCCGTTAAATTCTATGGTGCGTTCATCGGCAAAATTCATAAAATAAACTTCCGTCAGATAGTCCTTGTCCGCAAGCTTCATACCCCGCACTCCCACGGCGCCCTTCTTCTTTTCCGGGATCTCTTCGAGGGCAAACCTTAAGAAGACTCCTCCGTTGGTCCTGAAGAGGACCTGGCGCATAGTGTCGTCCACCGGGGTGATGCTTAAGACCTCATCGCCCTCGTTCAGATTAGTCGCCGCGACGCTCCTTTTTTGTATATCAAATTCCGAACCGTCCACCAGCTTGCTCATACTGAACTTCGTTACAAAGAGCAGCTTACTTCCCGTAAGGCTCTCCATCGGAGCCACGTATATGGCAGTCTCAAGGGAGGAATTATAGTTGCTCACATTGTCTATCGGCACTCCCTTGTCCCTGAGCTTCCCCAGCGGGAGATCCAGGCATTTTAAGGTGTGGAGCTTCCCGTCAGCCGTAAAGATGCAGATCCTCCCCGTATTCTTAACGGTAAAGATATACTTGTTCTCCTGCTCCAGGCTCTCGGTATTCCTCTCATAGGTGGCTATATCGATGGTACGGGCATAGCCGAAGCGGTCCATTAAAAAGACCACGTCCATCTCCTCCACCGGCTTTTCTTCGAAGACTGCGGCCTCGGCGTTCTCTATGGCGGTCTTGCGCTCGGTTCCGTAGTCCTTAAGGAACTTATCCAGATCCCGGATGATCGTCTTTTTCATGACCTCCCGGTCATTGAGTATCCCGGTATAGCGCTCGATGCGCGCAAGGGTCTCAGCGTATTCCTTCTCGAGTTGGGCGATTTCCAACCCAATGAGACGGTAGAGTCTCATATCCAGAATGGCGTTGGCCTGTCTTTCGGTAAATTTAAGTAAGGCCGCATTCTCCTTTGAGGCCAGGGAGCGGAACTTTATATTGTCGGTATTGCCGTTTACCAGGCAGTCCACGCAGTCGCTCCTGCTTTTGGAGCCTCGAAGTATCTCTATAATAAGGTCGATACAGTCCACAGCCTTGATAAGACCCTCCTGCACCTCCTTTTTCTCTGTTTCCGTCTGTAAAAGCTTTGTATACTTCCTTGTGTTAAGCTCGTATAAAAAGGCCGTATGAGCTTCAAGTACGCCCTTTAAGGACAGGGTCTCGGGCCTTCCGTCCCTTACAGCCAGCATATTTACCCCGAAGCTGTCCTCGAGCTTGGTCTTTTTAAAGAGCATACTCTTTATATATTCCACATCGGCGCCTCGCTTAAGCTCAAGGACGATCCTTATCCCCTCTTTTGAGGACTGATTGGAAATATCCACAATATCCGTGGCCTTCTTGCTCTCCACCAAAGCCGCCACATCTGTCATAAATTTCGGTATCCCCGCCCCCATCATCGTATAGGGGATCTCCGTAATTACGAGGTTCGTCTTGCCGCCCTTTAATTCCTCGACCTCGACCTTTCCCCGAAGCTTTATCTTTCCCATGCCGGTTTCGTAGATCTCGGGCAGCTCGTCGCGGTTTATGATTATGCCCCCGGTGGGGAAATCGGGTCCCGGCAGGTATTCCATGAGCTTGCTTAAGGAAATGTCCGGATTTTTTATATAGGCCTTCTCCGCCTCTATTACCTCCCTAATATTGTGGGTAGGCGTCGAGGTCGCCATACCTACGGCGATACCCTCGGAGCCGTTTATAAGGAAGTTCGGCACCTGAACCGGAAGCACCACGGGCTCCTTTTCGGTCTCGTCAAAGTTTGGCATGAAATCCACGACGTCCTTGTCGAGGTCAGCCAAAAAGGCCTCCTCTGTGAATTTATCGAGCCTCGCCTCGGTATAACGCATGGCTGCGGCCCCGTCGCCCTCTATGGAGCCGAAGTTGCCGTGGCCGTCGATTAGCTTCCTTCCCTTCTTAAAGTCCTGGGAGAGCACCACCAGGGCGTCATATATGGAGGCATCCCCGTGGGGATGGTATTTACCCATGGTATCTCCGACTATACGGGCGCATTTCCTGTACTGGCCGTTCCAGTGGATGCCGAGCTCATCCATATCGTAGAGGATGCGGCGCTGAACCGGCTTTAGGCCGTCGCGCACGTCGGGCAGGGCCCTGGAAATGATTACCGACATAGCGTAGTCGATATAGGACTTTTGCATTATCTCCGAATACTCGGTGCTGATTATATTATTCTTCTCAACTGTAGGCATAAAAAACTCCGTTTA
>CAMNBW010000274.1 GCA_946533525.1 uncultured Lachnospiraceae bacterium | reverse complement strand
TTGTTCATAAATTTGATAAAAATAAATACTTTTGGAATAAATTACTGTATGGAGATTGCCCTCCCGAAAAACTATAATGCGTATTGTAGATGGAGACGATTATGTTTCCGACAATAGATATTAGGAGGAAAAAAGACAATGAAAAAGAAGTTACTCAGTGCAGTTCTTTCAGCAGTAATGGTAGCAGGTCTTGTAGCAGGCTGTGGCAGCGCAGCAGCACCGGCAGCGGATGCAGCGGCTCCGGCTCCTGCAGCAGAAGAGGCAGCACCGGCAGCAGAGGAAGCACCGGCAGCAGAAGTAGTTGAGAGTGCAGAGGCAGCAGAAGAAGCAGTAGCAGCAGATGCGGGAGCTTCCGGAGATGTTATCACGGTTGGTTTCGCACAGGTTGGACATGAGTCTGACTGGCGTACAGCTTCCACAAAGTCCTGCCAGGATGTTTTCTCTTCAGCAAACGGATATGATTTAAGCTTTGTTGACTGCGACAACGACTCAGCAGCACAGCTCGAGGCAGTTCGTGGTTTCATAGAGCAGGGTGTTGATTACATCATCATCGACCCCATCGTTTCAACAGGTTGGGATACAGTTCTTACAGAGTGTGAGGATGCAGGAATTCCCGTAATCGTTATCGACCGTACAATCGACGACTCCGACAAGTATGCAGCATGGGTAGGCTCCAACTTCCTTACAGAAGGTAAGGCAGCAGGCGAGTGGCTCAAGGCTTATGCTGAGAAGCAGGGCATCAAGGAGATCAACGCTCTTGTTATTTCCGGTACAACAGGTGCTTCCGCTCAGATCGGACGTTCCGATGGATTTAAGGAGATCGCTGACAGAGAAGGCTGGACAATCCTTGACGAGCAGACCGGTGACTTCACAGAGGAAGGCGGCCAGCAGGTTATGGAGTCCTATTGTAAGTCTTATGAAGGCAAGTTCAATGTAGTTGTTTGCCAGAACGATAACGAAGCATTCGGTGCTATGACAGCTATGGACAACGCCGGCGTTAAGTATGGCCCCGGAAACGATGTTATCCTTATCTCCTTCGACGCTTGTACAGCAGGTCTTGAGGATGTTAAGGCAGGAAAGATCACTGCTGACTTCGAGTGCAACCCTCTTGCAGCTCCTTTCGTAGAGGAAGTTATCAAGACTCTTCAGAGCGGCGGAACTCCTGAGAAGGAAGTATACATGGTTGAGCACTGGTATGCACTTCCCGACCAGATCGTTGACTTCTCTGTCGACGGAGAGGCACAGACCATGACAGAGGTTACCGACGAAGTAATCGCAGCTCAGTATTAATTTTGGTTTAAGCTTAACAGAAGCAATACAGGTTAATTACCTTGGGGAGCCCCGGTATTCCAGGGCTCCCCTTTATTAAAGAAGCAAAATGACGAATGTCACACTTTTGAGGAAAGGAGACAGTACCATGGATGAAAATGTTGTATTGACTGCCCGCGGCATAAGTATGACTTTTCCGGGGGTAAAGGCGCTGGAAAATGTGGACTTCACCCTGCGAAAGGGCGAAATACATGCTCTGATGGGGGAAAACGGAGCCGGCAAATCGACACTGATAAAGTGCCTGACAGGTATTAATGATTTTGAGACCGGGGAAATACATATAGCAGGAGTAGACGGCCCGGTAAAGAACCATTCCACAAGGGATGCACAGAATGTGGGGATTTCCACCGTATATCAGGAGGTAAATCTCTGCCCCAATCTTTCGGTTGCCGAGAATCTGTTCATAGGCCGTGAGCCGCTGACAAAGTTTAAAACGGTGGACCGCAAATCCTATAATGTCAGATCCCAGAAGATAATGGATGATCTCGGGATAAGCGTAGACGTTACACAAAATCTGGAAAATTATTCCCTTGCGATACAGCAGATGGTGGCGATAGCAAGGGCTGTAGATATGGAATGTAAGGTTTTGATCCTCGACGAGCCTACTTCTTCGCTGGATGATGAAGAGGTTGAAAAGCTCTTTAAGCTTATGCGAAGGCTTAAGGACGACGGCGTCGGAATTATATTTGTTACACATTTCCTGGAACAGGTATATGCGGTCTGCGACCGTATTACGGTTTTAAGAAACGGTACTCTGGTAGGAGAATATCCTATCGCAGATCTGCCGAGGGTTAAGCTCGTTGCGGCTATGATGGGTAAGGACCTCGACGACCTGGCCGCTATCAAGGGAGAAGCCAAGGATCTTTCCCACGAACCTCTGGAAATATCGGCAAGGGGTCTTGCGCACATCGGTACGGTTAAGCCCTTCGATCTGGATATTCATAAAGGAGAGGTTATCGGAATAGGCGGACTTTTGGGATCGGGAAGAAGCGAGCTGGCGCGTTCGATCTATGGAGCGGACAGGGCGAATACCGGGACTCTCAAGGTCAAGGATAAGGAAGTGCAGATACACCAGCCCATTGATGCCATGAATCTCGGAATGGGTATGCTGCCCGACGACAGAAAGGCAGAGGGAATAATCGGAGATCTTACGGTTCGTGAAAATATCATCCTGGCGCTTCAGGCCAAGACCGGAACCTTCAAGAAGATCTCGCGCCAGAAGCAAAACGAGATAGCGGACAGATACATTGAACTGCTCTCGATAAAGACTCCTACGCCTGAGACTCTTGTAAAGCAGCTTTCCGGAGGTAATCAGCAGAAGGTCATCCTTGCCCGGTGGCTCGCTACAAATCCGGATTTCCTTATTCTGGACGAGCCTACGAGAGGTATAGATATAGGAACCAAGACTGAGATACAGAAGCTTATAGTAGAGCTGGCCGGCCAGGGTAAGAGCATTATGTTCATATCCTCTGAAATAATGGAGATGGTTCGTACCTGTAACCGTATGGTCATAATGAGAGACGGAGAAAAGGTCGGAGAAGTAGGCGGAGATATCACTGAGCAGAAAATCATGCATGCAATAGCGGGAGGTG
>CAMNBW010000273.1 GCA_946533525.1 uncultured Lachnospiraceae bacterium | reverse complement strand
CAGCCGGGTCCTTTTTGATGCAGGAGATGGGACTTGAACCCACACGGCCTTGCGGTCACAGGCACCTGAAGCCTGCGCGTCTGCCAATTCCGCCACTCCTGCGCACCCGCGGTGTAAAAAACACCGCGAAGGTTATTTTATACTTTTTTTCAGATTACGTCAATAAAGAACTTTCTAACCTGTTAAGCTGTCTTGCTCTTTGCAAGCTCTGCAAGGGTCGTAAAGCCTGCCGCATCGTTAACTGCCATCTCTGCAAGCATCTTCCTGTTGATGTCC
Source organism: uncultured Lachnospiraceae bacterium (assembly GCA_946533525.1). GTDB lineage: Bacteria > Bacillota > Clostridia > Lachnospirales > Lachnospiraceae > NK4A144. The sequence goes on along the minus strand of CAMNBW010000273.1, from coordinate 2,648 downwards.
ACGCCGGCAACCTTAAGGCCGTGCATCATCTGGGAATAGGTAAGTCCGTTGATACGTGCAGCCGCATTGATACGTGCGATCCAGAGCTTCCTGAAATCTCTCTTCCTCTGCTTACGTCCTGCGAACGCCGAATTCAGCGCCCTCATTACGGACTGCTTCGCAACTCTGTACTGCTTTGAACGTGCTCCTCTGTATCCCTTTGCCAGCTTTAAAACTCTGTTATGCTTTTTCTTTGCGTTTAATCCACCTTTTATTCTAGCCATCTTCTAAAATCCCCTTTCAAATTATTTTCTTAAGTCCTTAAATGTACGGCAGGATCTTCTTCATTACCTTCTCGTTGGTCGAGTCGGTTATTACCGCCTGCCTTAAGTTCCTCTTGGTCTTAGAAGATTTCTTTGTAAGAATATGACGCTTATACGCCTTATTTCTCTTTAACTTTCCGGTACCTGTCACCTTAAAACGCTTTGCTGCTGATTTGTTTGTTTTCATTTTTGGCATGATATTTTTTCCTCCTCTTTATCTATTTTTTTCCCGCGAGCTGCATCGTGATCGTCCTGCCCTCAGTCTTGGCGGGCTTTTCAACCACAGCTATATCGCCGAGCAGTTCGGCGAAATCATCCAGGATGTGCTTACTGGCATTCATATGTGCCATTTCTCTTCCCCTGAAGCGCAAGGTAACTTTTACCCTGTCGCCCCGCTCAAGGAATTTTTTTGCTGCATTTGCCTTAGTATTAAGGTCATTCGTGTCAATATTCGGTGAAAGCCGGATCTCCTTGATCTCAATGATCCTCTGCTTTTTCTTCGCCTCCTTACTCTTCCTGGTCTGCTCATACTTGTACTTTCCGTAGTCAACGATCTTGCAGACCGGCGGCTTCGCCGTGGGCGCAATCTTTACCAAATCCAGTTCAGCTTCTTCCGCTGCCTGCAATGCTTCTCTGGCAGACATAACTCCCAACTGTTCACCATCGGGACCTATAACACGTACTTCCCTGTCCCGTATCTGTTCATTGATAAATAAATCGCTAATTGCTTTATACCTCCGTTAAACCAAAACAACCAAAACAAAAAAGCGCACCGCAAAGCAGCACGCACCAACACATTAATATCCTTAAATATTAACGCCTGAAAGCTGTTTAAACAAACGCCTCAGGGTGAGAGCACCGCTCTGCTTGATAATCGCAGGACTTATATCTCCTACGCACTTTGATACCCTACCACAACTTAGGTCCGGTGTCAACAGATTTATTGTTGCAATTCAGTAGTTTACAATTCAGTAGTCCGGCTGACCCACGAATTACAGCGTCACACAAAAAACACCGCCTTAATCCGGATAAGCCACTCCCTCCGGCAGCGGATCCCACTCCCTGAGCCCGAGCCTCTGCTTAAACTTCGCCTGTTCAAGGGTCAGCCTCTCCGTATCCTCGCTAAGATAGTCCATGAGCTCCGCAACCCCCTCACCCGTCACATTATTGACCTCAAATATCCTTTCGCAGCCGGCATCATTCATCCACTGCCTTATCATCGGGACATTCGCGTAGACAGAATCAGTCTTTGTTATAACTCCTATGAGGGGCCTTTGTATAAAGGTGTGCAGGCTCTGTCCGAAAAGGTTGTAGGGCTCGTCGGCAGCCTGCACTATCGCCACGACATCCGCTTCAAAAGAAAAGCATGCCAAACCTAAGCTGAAATACTTGGACTCGGCATACTCCCCCGGAGAATCGATCATATCCTCCGCAATATTTGTATATTGTGTTTTTTTATAGTGGAGCTTCTCTCCTTTTATGACCTGGGTAAGGGAGGTCTTTCCCGCCTCGCTCCTGCCCATAAGAAACATTTTTCTCATAAAGCTCCTCAGCTTTTATGGACTTCGCAAACGCTGAAGCCCAGCTCATTTTGAAAAAAGCCGACCGTCTCCTCCACTGCGGTTTCAACCTGCGCATGCTCACCGGTTATTATGAGCGAGCCGCAGAACCTGTCCATAAAGCCTATCTCTACCTGAGCGGATTTCAGGGCTATATCCGCTGCCACCACTACGGCTTCCCAGGGCGTAAACCTGATAAGGCCTATGGTCTCTCCCCTGTGATCCTCACCCTCATGCACGCCGATATTGAGCCCCAGATCCCTGTATACGCTCTCGTCCGAGGGCGTGAAAAGATGGGCTAAGGACACCTCCTTGCCGGGAATCCTAAGCCTCGTCATACGAAGTGTCCGGCCCTTAAGGTGCTCGTAATCGTCGTGAAAGATCCTTTCAAGTACCGCCTTTGTAGCTTCTGCAGTCATTTCAGGCTCTACCTTTTCGTGATCCTGCTGACAACATAGCCCAGATCATCCCTGAAATAGTTCACGATCTGCGTAAGAGCCGAATTGACGTCCTCCAGCTCTCCCGTTATAATCAGGGTCCCCGTAAATCTGTCGGCAAAGCCGAGATAAATATCGCCGCTCTTAATGGCAATATCCGAAGCAATGACAGCCGATTCCGGAGGGGTCATATTCATTATTCCAATGGCACAGTTGCTGTAGTCCACCTGCGGATTTAACCCCAGCTTCTGGAAGATAACGGGGGCGGGGCTGCCGATTATATGCGCGAAGGTTATCTCCTTGCCGGCAACCGTCTCCTGTACTATTCTTATCTGCTCAGTGTTATCGTT
>CAMNBW010000272.1 GCA_946533525.1 uncultured Lachnospiraceae bacterium | reverse complement strand
TCTGTTGGTGGTTTCTATGACTGTAGGGACTAACATCTTACTCCTCCTCTGCCTCGGTCTTCTTTTTGGTCACTTTTTTCTTCTTCGGCTTATCTTCCTCTGCCTCATCAGGATCCTCTCCGGGCTCGTCGGCCTTCTTTGCCTTCGCGGAAGTCTTCTTGGCCGCCGTCTCCTTTGCGTTGTCAACAAGGAAATCCGCCGCCTTACGTACGGAAATATCCTTTGTCATCGTCTCCTTATCGCTGTCGGTAAGCATCTCCTTCAGCTTGTCAAACTCCATCCTGTAGCGGTTTGCCGTATCCTGGATCTCCTTATCTATCTCCTCGTCGGTAACCTCAATATTCTCAGCCTTTGCAACAGCCTCCAGCACAAGCCTCGTCTGGATATTGGTCCTGGCGCTCTCCTTCATCTGCTCTGTCATGGTAGCGAAGTTCATTCCGGTATATTTCATATACTGCTCCATGGAAAGCCCCTGGCTCTGCAGATTCATCGCATAGTTTTCAACCATCTGCTCGGCCTGTGTCTCGACCATGGCGTCGGGAATATCCATATTTGAGTCATCGATCAAAGCCTTGATAAGCTCGTCTTCCTTCTTCGCCCTGGCGTCAGCTTCTTTATTCTTCTGAAGCCTTTCCCTTATGCTGTCCTTATATTCTTTAAGCGTGGAAAATTCGGAAACATCGGACGCAAATTCATCGTCCGCCTCAGGCATAACCTTTTCCTTGATGTTCTTGATATGTACCTTGAAAAGAGCCGGCTTTCCTGCAAGCGACTTCTCGTGATAATCCTCGGGGAAGGTAACGTTTACCTCCACATCCTCGTCCTTGTTCTTTCCGATGAGCTGCTCCTCGAAATCTCCTATGAATGAGTGAGAACCGATCTCAAGATCGTGGTCCTCGCCCTTTCCTCCGTCGAAAGCCTCTCCGTCGATAAAGCCCTCAAAATCTATTGTGGCAATATCCTTATCCTGTATCGCCCGGCCTTCAACGTCGTTGATACGCGAATTCTTATCCCTTTCGCGGTCAACCTCCGCATCCACCTCCTCGTCGGAAACGGAAGTATCTATCTTCGTAACCTTTATTCCTTTATATTTTCCGAGCTCGACCTCCGGCTTTAGAGCAACTTCGGCGGTAAATATGAAGGGCTTCCCTGCCTCAAGCTGGACCACATCACCCTTGGGACGCGATACAACCTCCAGCTCCTTATTCTCGCTCATCTCACGGGCATACGCATCGTTCATGAGCTCTCTTGAAGCCTCGTCCAGAAATACTTCGCTGCCGTACATCTTCTCGATCAGTTTTCTGGGAGCCTTTCCTCTTCTGAAACCGGGAACAGTGATCTTGCTCCTGTTTTTCAGGTATGCGTTATTGATGGCCTTTTCAAGCTCATCCGCCCCCGCTTCTATTGTGAGTTTTGCCATATTGTGCTCTAATTTTTCAACCTTCAAGCTCATCTTTAGTTCTCTCTTCCTCCACTATCATCTTAAGTCATCTTATTATATATGTAGCTGCGTTGCTAAACGCACACTTCGACAGTATAGCACAAGTATATTCAAATATCCAGTAGGTTATTTATTTCCGTCTCCTTCTTCCATCTGCTATAATTATGCTTGAAAATATTTTTAAATATCCACACGACGGAGGTGCAAAATGAAAAAGGTTGCTGTATTTTTAGCCGACGGTTTTGAAGAGATCGAGGGACTTACTCCCGTTGACCTTTGCCGCAGAGCCGGAATAGAGGTCACAACTGTCTCCATCAAGCCCGATAAGAATATCATGAGTTCACACGGTATCCCGGTTACAGCCGACAAGCTCTTCGAGGAGGTCGACTACGACGAAATGGATATGCTCCTGCTGCCGGGCGGCGGAGAGGGCACGAAAAATCTCGAAAGCTGCGACAAGCTGAATAAGCTCTTAAAGGAGGCTGACGAAAAAGGAAAATTCCTGGCCGCCATCTGCGCAGGCCCGAGGGTTCTGGGTAAGCTGGGGCTCCTAAACGGTCATAAGGCCACCTGTTTCCCCGGCAACGAGGAATTCTTGACAGGTGCCGAATGTGTTCCCGATAAAGCTGTCCGGGACGGCCGTTTTATAACCGGCAAAGGCATGGGTGCCTCCATTGAATTCGCTCTTGAAGTGGTCAGCGCTCTCGTTGGAGAAGAGACCGCGAAGGACATAAGTCAAAAGATACAGTTTTAATCGCGTAAGAAGGGGAAGGCATTCAGCCTTCCCCCTTTGTTTTAAATGCGCCACACAGGTATACATTCTTATAATGAAAGTCTCCGGTGACATCCTCCCCGAACCAGTCGGGAGCCTTAAACCTTAAGGCCTCTTCCTCCGACTCAAATTCCACCTCTGCAAGCCTTAGCGGAGCAATGTCTCCTTCAAATATATCCAGCTCTATCTTCAGCCCGTTTTCGATGGGAATAAGATACCTCTTCTTATGCAGGATGATCCCGTCGCACTTTTCCTTCAAATGCTCGTAAGACACCCTGTCGAGAGCCAGATTATACTCCGTATGCACCATATCGGTGTTGTTCCCCGTTCCCTTTGCGCCCTTATAAGTAAGGTAGTAAGTGTCATTTTCCTTTCTGACCCTTACCGTGGGAGAGGAATTAAGATACCCCTGCTCTATATCCAGGCATTCAAGCTCCTCGAGCGCATAGGGTATCGGTATCCCGTCTACCAGCCACTTTCTCTCAATTTCCAGATTACTCATTTACTCCTTGGTAAAGTCGTCCTTGCCGACTCCGCAAAGAGGGCAGACAAAATCCGCGGGAAGATCTTCCCACTTTGTTCCGGGAGCAATGCCGTTATCAGGATCTCCCTTCTCTTCGTCATAAACGTATCCGCAGACATTACATACATACTTCATATTGATTTTCTCCTTTCTTAAAACGGGGTTATATCCCCAATAATAACTTTTTTACAGCCC
>CAMNBW010000271.1 GCA_946533525.1 uncultured Lachnospiraceae bacterium | reverse complement strand
ACAATGGACATTCCCGCAATGGCCGCGTCCCCGCCGTATCTTCCCGCCATTACGTTTAAAAGAAGGGTCGAGGTAGCCGCAAGTCCCTGCCTGAAAAGCGAGGGCAGGCCTCCGTTTATTATCTCCTTAATATATAACAGCCTGAAGCGCAGGTTTCGTATACTTAATTTTATGTTTTCGCCCTTGGTGCTGCCTGTCAGCAGGATAAAAAAGCTCGTGATCTGCCCGCCTACAGTCGCTATGGCGGCTCCGCTGACTCCCATTTTAAACCCCAGTATCAGCAGAGGATCCAGCACCACATTTATAGCCGCCCCGCTCAAAAGCCCCACCATTGCATACATGGCGCTCCCCTGAAACCTGAGCTGATTATTTATAACGAACTGCCCTATCATAAAGGGCGCTCCGATCAGGATTATCCGGAGGTAGGCGACCGTATCCTCCATAGTGGAAGGGGTAGCGCCGATGGCTAATGCTATCCTCCCGGAAAAAGCCAGCCCCGTCAGCATTATAATGACTCCGAAGCATAAAGCCAGGGCGAAGCTTAAAGACGCCATCTCGCTTGCCGCCGCCTTATCCCCTTTTCCGAGAGACCGGGACATAAAGCTGCCCGAGCCCTGTCCGAAGAAGAAGCCCGTAGCCTGGATCATAGCCATAACGGAAAACACAAGCCCCACTGCAGCGGTGGCCTGTGTAGAGATCTTGCCGACAAAGAAGGTGTCCGCCATATTATAGATACCCGTGACCAGCATGCTGATTATCGTCGGGATCGCAAGGGCCGTGATAAGCCTGGGCACCGGTGTCTTTGTTAAATAATCATGTCTGTTCATCCTGCGCCGTCTTAAAGCTCCATCGCCAGATCATATACTTCCTGGTTTAACAGCTTTATATAATCCATATATTCGTTCATCTGCTCAATATCGTCGGCAAAATCCTTCTGGAAATACTTGATAAGGTTGAAAAACGCCCATGCCGAATTAGAATCGGGATAGACCGTGGCCTTACGAAAATATTCCCTGGCCGCAGGTCGGTTTACATAATTCTTGCAGACTACCTTCCCCGAAGTGCCGGAAATCTCTCCCGTCACGAAAAACAGTCCCAGACGGTTGGCCGCATAGGGCTCGTACCTGTCGGCCGAACTCTTTAAATGCCCTATATAGGCCTCCACTGCCTCCTTAAGCTCAGGGCTGTCGGGTCTTTCACTGCCGACTGTCACCGCCCTTTCAGCCTCCTTCGCCGCGAGGTTGTTGCAGGCATATACATATCCTTCCCTGGCGGCAGCCTCGAAGAAGCTCCGGGCGGTATCCGCACAGCCCTCCATTGTTTCGCAGTCATGATCGCCGGGATACAGCTCCTGAAACAGGGGCTCCCCCAGCTCATCCTTAAATACAGGCTGCAGCTTCTTAAACAGCTCCTCATTCTCCGAAGCCTCGGAGAGTATCCGGGCAATCAGGTTTACGGCCGCTGCCGAATCGACGTTTCTTATGCAGGCTGTCGAGAGTTCAAAGGCCGTCTCCAGCCTGTCCGTGGGTGTCAGGGCCTCTATCTCCGGGATGCTCTCGCATTTTTGCAGTACAGAGCTCCTATGGTAGTTTGCAAGATAATAGCCCAGCTGCCAGAAGCTTAAGGGATAGGACTCTCCGCTGCACTGCCACTGCCCCGTTTCATCGACCTTTATGCCTGCCGAGCGCATATATATCGAAAACGCATCCCTGTATGGGTAGCGCCTTAAGATCTTTTTATTGAAAATGAGATCCCCATAGAGCTTTGAAGCAACGGTGTTCCCGCCGTCGGCCATATACATTATCTCTCTTTCGGCAGTGGGGGTGGAAATCCCGTATTTTTCCAAAACCCCTTCCGAATATTCCTTCAAATACCTCTTATAGCTGCCGTCACTGAAAAAACGCTTCATTTCAACTCCTCCCAATCTCCGTCGTCCTCGTACTCTTCGTATCCGTCCCCGTAATATTCCTCTTCGCCGTCGTATTCGTCATAGCCGCCGTCTTCGTCGTAAGGCTCTTCATCGTAAGACTCTTCATCATAAGCTTCTTCGCTGTAAGCCTCCTGCCGGTACTCCTTTGCACTCTCCCTGCTCTCCTTAGTACCTTCCTCATATCCCTCAGGCTTTTTTATGAAAAGGTTCAGGATATGGCTCAGGTGGATTATAAAGATTGCCGCAAGGATGAAAATATGGGTATAAAATATCCCTACTATATAATAATTTCTCTCCAGCAGATACCCGGCCTTGAAACCGAAATTCGTAAGGGCGCCCATAAGCCCCATTCCCAGTATGAGCAGTGGAATGTTCTTAAACGCATTGACGATCGCCTCGATGAAATCCGAAAAAGAGGCGTCAAAATAGACGAAGCGGCCCACCATCAGGCCCAGGTAATACATCATTACCGGGCTGTACTCGCTTTCATCGCCTATGAAATTGAGGTAGATCAGGATGAGGATTACATAGAACATAGCCAGCAGACGTATTGAGGCTTTCTCCGACTTGTCTATCTTTTTAAGCGGTATTACGAACCTGTCGAGGACGGTATTCAGCACACAGGAAAGGCAAATGAGAAGCAGCAGGATAAAATCCTTCCAGCTCTCCCAGATCCCGACAAAGGCGTCTATCCCTGCTCCCCCGGCGCCCTCCTGTGCCAGAGAATATATATGATTTAAAATGACATATGAGCAGGAGAAAAACATAACTGAGCTGCCGGAGATCATCATCTCGTAAAAGCGCTGCACGAAGTTATGGGAGCGCTTAAAAAAAAGAGCCTTGCGGGCCGCTCCCCTGGCCGCAGAGGCTGACAGGGCCGTTCCCCCGATTATCAAAAACACACAAATAAGACACCCCGCCATCGTGACCGCAAAAAATATCAGTCTCTCGCTCCATCCGAAATCCGGATTTAAATATGCTTCAACAGTCATTTTACCGCTCCTCT
>CAMNBW010000270.1 GCA_946533525.1 uncultured Lachnospiraceae bacterium | reverse complement strand
ATCGGCAGCGATGTCATGAACGGTCTGAACCCCGGACAGATGGTGGTAAAGATCGTAAACGAGGAAATGGTGAGCCTCATGGGTGAGGGGGCGGAGCTCAATTTCGCACCCGGCCAGAGCATTACGGTCATAATGATGTGCGGCCTTAACGGTGCAGGTAAGACCACCACTACCGCAAAGCTGGCTCTTTACTTAAAATCCAGGGGGAAGAAAAGCCTTCTTGCAGCCTGCGACGTATACAGGCCCGCGGCGGTAAAGCAGCTCGAGGTAAATGGAGAGGCTGTAGGCAGCGAGGTCTTTAAGATAGAGGGCTCGAAGGATCCGGTGGATATTGCCAAAAAGGCAGTGGAGTATGCCGGGACAAAGGGCTTTAATGTGGTTTTGCTGGATACGGCGGGCCGCAGAGAGATCGACGAAGAGCTCATGGAGGAGCTTAAGAGGATAAAGGAAAATGTTCATATAGACGATACCATACTGGTTGCGGATGCCACGACCGGACAGAGTGCGGTGGATGTGGCAAAGGGCTTTGATGAGCGTATAGGCCTCGATGGAGTCATACTCACAAAGCTGGACTCCGACGCCAGAGGCGGTGCGGCCCTTTCCATAAGGGCGGTTACGGATAAGCCCATATTCTTCATCGGAATAAGCGAAAAGCCCGAAGGCCTCGAGCAGTTCCATCCCGACAGGATGGCTTCCAGAATACTCGGAATGGGCGACGTCTTATCCCTTATAGAGAAGGCGGCCCAGAACGTAGACTATGAAGAGAGCCTCAAGATGGGCGATCGCATGAAGAAGGGACAGTTCAACTTCAACGATTACCTTGAGAGCATGAAGCAGATGAACAAGATGGGAGGACTTTCCTCCATACTGTCGCTCCTGCCGGGGATAGGAAGCCAGATACCGGATGGGGCCATTGATGAGGCGATACTTAAGAGAAACGAAGCCATAATATTTTCGATGACAAAGGCCGAGAGGGAAAATCCCAAGCTTTTGAACCCTCAGAGGAAATTCAGGATAGCCAAGGGCTCGGGAGTGGACATCATGTATGTAAACAGGCTGGTCAAGCAGTTTGCCGAGATGCAGAAGATGATGAAGAAGATGCCAGGAATGTTGAGAGGCAAGCGCGGCTTTGGAGGACTTAACCTCAATTCACTTATGAAGAACATGAAGTTTTAATCAAAGTTATTTTGGTTTCAATGCGGATGGTCCGCTTTGAGATAGATATTTTTTATAACAGGAGAGGAAATTATGGTAAAGATCAGATTAAGAAGAATTGGTCAGAAGAAGGCCCCCTTCTACAGAATCGTTGTTGCTGATTCAAGGGTTGCGATGAACAGCAGAATGATCGAGGAGATAGGGACATACGATCCCTTAAAGGATCCTTCAGAGTTTCATATCAATGAGGAGGCAGCTAAGAAGTGGCTTGCAAACGGTGCCCAGCCTACAGAGACCGTCAGCAAGATCTTTAAGATAGCCGGCATAACCAAGTAATCATCGTCAGTGGAAGGAGAGAGTTATGAAAGAATTGGTAGAAGTTATCGCCAAGGCTCTTGTAGATAACCCTGATGAGGTCAATGTTACCGAGACTGAGAAGGACGGAGGCTTAAATCTCGAGCTGAGAGTGGCTCAGGGAGATATGGGCAAGGTTATCGGAAAGCAGGGCAGGATAGCCCGAGCGATACGAAGCGTTGTCAAAGCTCAGTCTACGAGAGAAGATAAGAAAGTGAACCTTGATATTGTCGACTGAAGGATGCCTGACAGCAGGTAAGATCATCACGACCCACGGCCTTAGAGGCGAAGTAAAGGTTTATCCGGCGACAGACAGCCCCGAGGATTTTAAGAGACTTAAGGAAGTCATCGTAAAGAAGGGTGCAAGGCAGAGCCGCCATAAGCTGGAAAAAGCCGTACGTTTTAAAAACGTTCTTATCGTCAAGCTTTCGGATATTGACGACGTGGAAACGGCAAAGACACTGGTGGAAGGCCTTATCCTTGCGGACAGGGAGCAGTTTAAGGAGCTGGAAGAAAACCGGTATTATGAGGCGGATCTCATAGGGATGAAGGTTTCGGATGAGCGCTACGGAGAGCTCGGAGTCCTAAGCGAGGTCTTGCATACCGGAGCCAACGACGTCTACAGCGTAAGGCGCGAAGGCAAAAAAGACCTTCTGCTTCCGGCCATACGTTCCTGCATTTTGGATGTGGACGTTGAAAACAAAGCTATGAAAGTCCATGTTTTGGACGGGCTCATGGAGCTCTAGGAAGGAAGCTTAAGATGCGGTTTCACGTAATAACGCTTTTTCCCGGGCTCATAGAGGAGTGTATAAATACCAGCATAACAGGGAGAGCCAGGCAAAAGGGTCTCATAGAAATTTTTACCACCTGTCTTAAGGATTTTTCAACCAACAGCTACGGCTCGGTGGATGATTATACTTACGGCGGAGGCGCAGGAATGCTCATAGGCTGTGAGCCGGTATACAGAGCCTTTGAAGCTGCAAGACGCAGCATACCGGAGGGAGCGGAATATAAACTGATATATACCTCTCCCCAGGGAAGGGTCTTTGACCAGAGAGCTGCGGAAGCCTTAAGCGGATACGAGGATCTCATTTTTCTCTGCGGCCACTACGAAGGAGTGGACGAGAGGGTTTTAGAGGAGCTTGAGGCGGAGAGCTATTCGATAGGCGATTATGTCCTGACCGGAGGAGAGCTTCCGGCAGCGGTGATGATAGACGCCATATCGAGGCTGGTACCCGGAGTTTTGCATAACTCGGATTCGGCCGAGGATGAGTCCTTTAACGGAGGACTTCTGGAATATCCGCAGTATACCCGGCCGGCAGTCTGGAAGGACAGGGAGGTTCCCGGGGTGCTTCTTTCCGGCGACCATAAGAAGGTGGAGCAATACCGGCACTTAAAGGCAGTGGAGAGGACAAGACAGCGGAGACCGGATATGTACGAGAAATATCTGGA
>CAMNBW010000269.1 GCA_946533525.1 uncultured Lachnospiraceae bacterium | reverse complement strand
GTTGATATTATTTCAGGATTTTTGGGAGCGGGAAAGACGACTCTTATCAAGAAGCTTATAGCGGAATGCTTTAAAGGAAAGCAGGTTGTCCTTATCGAGAACGAATTCGGAGAGATCGGTATAGACGGCGGCTTTTTAAAGGATGCCGGGATCAATATAACGGAGATGAACAGCGGCTGTATCTGCTGCTCGCTGGTAGGGGATTTCGGGGCGGCCCTTACGGAGGTCGTGGAGAAATATCATCCCGACAGGATAATGATCGAGCCCTCGGGCGTCGGAAAGCTTTCGGACGTTGCAAAGGCAGTGCAGCGTATCGACGATTCTGTCGGACTTGAGATCAATGCCCTTGTTACGGTAGTGGACGGAACGAAGATAAAGATGTATATGAAGAATTTCGGTGAGTTCTACAATAACCAGATAGAGAGCGCCGGAACCATAGTTATAAGCCGCACCCAGAAGCTGGACGAGAAGAAGCTGGATGAGGTCATCGCCATGCTCCGGGAGCACAATAAGGAGACGGAGATCGTTACAACTCCCTGGGACAGCATCAGCGGTGAGAAGCTCTTAAGCGTTATTGAGAAGAGCGAGACCCTGGAGAGCATGATCGCGTCTCTGGAGGCGGAGCCCGATGAGGAAGAGCATGAGCATCATCATCACCATCATGATCACGACCATGAGCATGAACATGACCATGAGCACGATGAGGAGCATGAGCACCACCATCATGACCACGACCATGACCACGAGCATGAGCATGAGGAGCACGAGCACCACCATGAGCATGACCACGAGCATGACCACGACCATGAACATGAGCATCATCACCATCATCATCACCATGGTCACGATGCCGACGAGGTCTTCCAGAGCTGGGGAGTTGAGACGGCTCATAAGTTCGCAGAGGAGGATATAAAGGATATTCTTGTGAAGCTCGAGGATTCGGATAAATACGGAGTCGTTTTAAGAGCTAAGGGTTATGTTGCGGACAGCGCTTCTGACAGGTGGCTGCACTTCGACATGACTCCCGGAGAATACGAGATAAGAGAAGGGTCACCGGAGGTTACGGGCAGGATTTGTGTTATCGGCTCGGGCATTAAGGAAGATGCAGTAAAGGAGCTGTGGCTGTGAAGAAGAAAAAAGAGGTTTTACTCTACCTCATCACCGGCTTTTTAGAGAGCGGAAAGACCTCCTTCATGAGGGAGGTAATAGAGGAAGGGCAGTTTGCCGACGGGAAGGTCTCCCTTTACATACGCTGCGAGGAAGGCGTGGAGGATCTGGATGAGGAGCTGCTCTTAAAGAACAATATCAAATTAAGGAACGTCGAGGACGAGGAAGAGATAAGCCGGGAGTATTTTGATAAGTGCGAGGAATACGTTAAGCCGACGAGAGTCCTTATAGAGTATAACGGCACCTGGGATCCGGACAGGGTTCTGGAGGCGATGCCCGAGCACTGGGTTTTGGCGGAGGGCATAGCCATCGTCGATGCCACTACCTTTGAGCAGTATCTGTCCAATATGAAGCAGATGATGACAAGGCAGTTTACCTATGCTGATCTCATTATCTTTAACCGCAGCGACGAAAGTTCCATGAACCTTGCGGGCTATAAGAGGAAGGCCAGGGCTGTCAACAGGCGGGCCCAGGTGGTTTTCGAGATGAAGGACGGCACCGTCAACGGGGACATAAAGGAAGAGCTGCCCTATGACATAAACGCTCCGGTAATAGAAGTTTCGGACGAGGATTACGGCATCTGGTATCTGGATGCCTTTGAAAATCCCGATGAATACGTGGATAAGAAGGTGCATTTCAAGGGAGTTGTTTTTAAGCCCAAGAAGAGCAAGCCGGATATTTTTGTGCCGGGAAGGTTCTGCATGACCTGCTGCGAGGCGGATATACAGTTTTACGGCTTTCCCTGCCGGTATTCCGGGGCGGATAAGCTCAAGGAAAAACAGGTAATAGACATTACTGCGGTAATGAAGACTGCCATGAGCAAGTCCTTCGGAAGGCCGACGCCCACTTTGATCGCGCTGGAGGTGGAGAACGCAGAGCCGCCGGCGGAGGAAATCGTTTATTTTTAGTTTATTTTATCGCGATTTGTGTTATAATTTTAAGAGGTTTAATGATCTGTTCTCTGAAGATTATCCGGGGGGTATTTGTCCCGGATAGCTTGAGAATATTTTTATCAACAATGGGGGAAGATATGAAGATACAGGATTTTTGCGACATGAAGAGGTTTGAGGAGATAATGAAGAACTGGGCGCTTGCCACGGGTCTTGCCACCGTAGCGGTGGGAGCGGACGGCGAATATATAAGCGACTGCTATAATTTCACGGACTTCTGTATCAAATATACGAGAGGCTGCCCCGAAGGACTTAAGCGCTGCGAGAAAAATGACCGTGAGGGGAAGGGAGTCTATCCCTGCCATGCGGGACTTATGGATTTTGGTATTCCCATCGAATTGAAGGACGGGACGGTCTTAGGGAGCGTTATAGGCGGCCAGGTGCTTCCGCAGAATCCCGATGAGGAAAAGTTTCGCGCAACCGCAAGGGAGCTGGGAATAGACGAGGATAAGTATATCGACGCCCTTCACAAGGTAAACGTTAAAACCGAGGAGGAGATCAAGGCCTCGGCACAGCTTTTGGGTGATGCCATAAATATGTATGTACAGCATTGCTACGAGAGCAAGTTTTCAGCAGATCTCTTGAAAGACCTTAAGGGAGGCATCTCCAAGGCTGCGGAGGAGATCGCGGTGGCAAATTCGAATACGACCCAGATCGAGCAGTACAGCAACAGACAGAAGATACTTGCCCTCAACGCTTCCATTGAGGCGGCCCGGGCAGGAGAGGCAGGCAAGGGCTTTGCGGTAGTCGCCGACGAGGTTCAGACCCTGGCAAAGGGCATGAACACCACCAGCGCCAATATCAAGCGGGCTCTGGACGAGGTTACAAAGACCATTAACAGTCTGAACAGGTAGT
>CAMNBW010000268.1 GCA_946533525.1 uncultured Lachnospiraceae bacterium | reverse complement strand
GGAGCGCGTAAATTATGTTTTTAACTATAGCACTTCCCATGATGGGAGGCCTCGGACTTTTCCTGTATGGAATGAGGCTTATGGGAGACAGTATAGAACGGGCGGCCGGCGCCAAGCTAAGGGGGATCCTCGAGAGGATAACCTCGAACCGCGTTGTGGGAATGCTGGTGGGAGTGGCCTTTACGGCAGCTATCCAGTCCTCCAGCGCATGTACGGTGCTGGTGGTCTCCTTCGTAAATTCGGGGCTCATGACCCTGTATCAGGCGGCGGGAGTCATACTCGGAGCCAACATAGGTACGACGGTGACCTCGCAGCTCGTATCCTTCAATCTGTCGGAAATAGCCCCCATTTTCCTGATCATCGGAGTGCTCTGCTCCATGTTTTCCAAAAACGCCATGGTCAGGAAGATCGCGGATATCGTCACCGGCTTCGGTGTGCTGTTCCTGGGTCTAAGCCAGATGTCGGGGACGATGAGCGTTATGAAGGACGATCCCCTTGTAAAGGAGATCCTCGGCTCACTTACCTCGCCCATCATCGCGATAATCGTCGGAACGGTGCTTACGGCAATAATCCAGAGCTCCTCCGTTACCGTTTCTATCCTTCTTTTAATGGCCAATCAGGGACTTTTAGAGGTTCCCATCTGTCTGTACGTTATCCTGGGCTGTAATATCGGAGCCTGCATGAGCGCGCTTTTAGCCGGTATCGCCGGCAACAAGGACGCAAAGAGGGCTGCGCTCATACACCTGGTCTTTAATATCCTTGGCACGATAATCATGTACATTATACTTATGTTCGCTATGGACTATGTTGTAATGCTGCTAAATGCCATTTCGGAAAATCCCGGGCGTATGATAGCGAACGCCCATACCATATTCAAGGTTTTCCAGGTGGCGGTGCTTCTGCCATTTACTACCTATATAGTTAACATAACTTATGCCCTTGTACCCGGAGAGGATGAGGGTATTGGGTACCGCGCCCAGTTTAAGCTGCAGTACATAGGCTCTTCGGTCATCTTTTCCCCGGCTACGGCCGTCGTTGATGCCATTAAGGAGCTAAACCGCATGGCTTCCCTTGCAAGCGAAAATATCAACCGCGCGATGAACGCCCTAATCACCCTGGATGAGGACGATATAAACGAGGTCTACGAGGTTGAAAAGAATATAAATTTCCTCAATCATTCGATAACCAATTACCTGGTAAAGATAAACCAGACCAACCTGCCGGTGGACGATTTGCGGCAGATCGGCGCCCTTTTCCATGTGGCCAACGATATTGAGAGGATAGGCGATCACGCGGAGAACGTGGCGGACGCGGCCAAGGCCAGGATAGAGAGGGGCGCGAATTTCTCCCCGAAGGCCCAGCGCGAGATGGGAGAGCTTCTGGACATGGTAAATCTCATAGTCCAGTATGCCATAGAGATCTTCTCCAACGATTCCGACGAGCATATGAAGGATGTGGAGGAGCTCGAGGATAAGATCGACATAAAGGAGCGCGAGATTCAGGACAATCATATCCAGAGGCTCCAGAACAACGAATGTACGCCCGAGGCGGGAATGATCTTCTCGGATATAATCTCGGGTCTTGAGAGAGTGGCGGACCATGCCACGAATATTGCCTTTGCCATAAGGGACAGCGAACTTGAGGATACTACCTTGAAGCAGGCGGTAAACCGGTGAAGAAGCGTAAAAGGGAAAAGAGCCTTATTGCGATCATATTGATGGTCACGCTGATCTTCGGTTCGGCGCAGCCTGTCATGGCCGCAAATGTCTTCGAGATAGTTGCAGGGGCGGAGGCTGCCCTTAAGGGACTGGGTTTTGGACACGGGAGCTTAAAAAACTTCAATTCCGGCACGGATACGTCCAATGAGTCGGTGGTATCAAACAGCGTATCGAGAGGGGATGCCGCGGAATCTTCCGCGGAGGCTTCCGACAAGATAGTCCATACCGATATAGGCGCGGCGGCCCTTGACATTAAAAATGAGGACAAGCTCCTTGAAGAGCTGGAGCTCTCCGCGGGAGTGGACGCCGAGAAGAACGGGGTAAAGGCTCTGGGTGTCATAGATACAATGGCCCTCGATATGGACGGAGACGGCCTCATAGCGGGCTATACAAATCTGGGTATAGCGGAGGTCGAAAACCATCTGAATGTCCGCAAGGGTCCCGGAGAGGACTTTGAGCTTGAGGGTAAGATGACCAAGCATGCCGGCTGTGAGATAATCGAGGTCAGCGGAAACTGGACCCATATCAAATCCGGCAAGGTGGACGGCTACGTAAAGAGCGAATACCTTATCATGGGCTCCGCGGCCCTGGAGGCTGCGGAAAAATATGTCCGGCTAATGGCGGAGGTCACGACTACGACCCTTTTTGTCAGGGAAAAGGCCTCGACGGATTCCATAGTCCTTACGATGGTGCCCCTCGGAGAAGAACTCGAGGTAATAGAGGGGGACGGCAGCGAGGAATGGGTCAAGATACAGATCGATGAAGATGAGGGGTACGTCAGCACCGAGTTTATCAAGCTCTCCGAGCAGCTCGACAAGGCGGTTACGATGAAGGAGCTGCGCTACGGCCAGGGTGTATCGGATGTCAGGGTAAGCCTTGTAAATTACTCCAAGCAGTTCCTTGGAAATCCTTACGTCTGGGGCGGAACCTCGCTTACGAGGGGCTGCGACTGCTCGGGCTATGTAATGCAGATATTTAAGAAGTATGGCTATTCGCTGCCCAGGACGAGCCGCCAGCAGGCGACCTGCGGCACTAAGATCAGTGCTTCACAGGCAAGGCCCGGAGATCTGTTCTTCTATTCAAAGGCCGGAAGGATCAACCACGTGGCGATATATATCGGAAACGGACAGGTTATCAACGCTTCCAATCCGAAGTCGGGCATCAAAATAAACAATGCTTACTACCGTACACCTGCTGCTGTAAGGCGAATTATACAGGATTGAGGGAGTAAGCCCCGGTTTTTTGGTGATAATAACTA
>CAMNBW010000267.1 GCA_946533525.1 uncultured Lachnospiraceae bacterium | reverse complement strand
TTTGCACTCGATTACACGATAAAGGATATCTTCGGGGGCATGTATCAGCTGGATGCACTTAAAGGCGGTGAAGCCGTAACGGCTACCATCACCCTTTCAAGGAACGGCTATGAGGGCAAAGTCGATTTTATCAGCCAGAACACGCCGGACATTTATGCCAATCTGTCGTTTGTGACAAATTCCGGAGAATATTCGTTAAGCTTTAATGATGCTGAGCTGCCGAAGGTCGGCTATTATGACGGCGGAGTCTTTCATGCGCTTGCCGGCTCCGAAGATTTTGCGGCTCTGGAGCCCGGAACCTATGAACTGACCTTTGAGGGCTATGATAAAAAGGAGGAAACCTTCCCGGTCGAAGGAGATACGCAACTTTTCGTAATTGATGGAGGAGAGGTGCTTCCCGGCGTCACTGTAAGCGCTTCAAATTATAAATTTTATACCAGTGATGATAATCCGACTCTTACGGTCGGGGATAAAAAGTCAGGGCTCACCATAGAACCTGTGGGCGATGCTACGGAACTGCCTTACGGTTTCTATATGACCCTTGATCCCTTTAAGGATTTAAAAGAGTTCGTTACCGTAAAAAACGGAGGCGGCGATGTGATAGCTTCACCGTACATGAATTTCACCATCTCCGCTAACGGAAACAATTATAATATGACCGAAGATGATGAGCTTCAAAGCTTCAAAGACCTTAAGCTTGAGCCGGGCACGATCATTTCCGTAAATGCAAGCTTTATAGTGGAAGGCGAGACTCTATATACCAAAAAGCCGGTGGAGCTTACCATCGGAAGGCAGAGCGTTAAAATATACGGCACTAATCCCTTTAATGCCTATGAGTTTACGGATGATAACCTGTTCTGGAAAAATGACGACTATTATACGGGAGAGGGGTCTTATTCACCCTCTGTAAATGTAGTAATGCACTTTAACGGCAAGGATTATGACGACAGGGTGCTTGAAGGTCTCTTTGTCGGGGAGAAAGGCCTTACGCTGGACGAGCTTATATCTGCAAACCATGTGTCAGCCGTATATATCAACACGACCGACACGGATGGCGTGGGAACCTATAAAGACCTTTATTTCGGACCCGACGACGGCAGCGGAAAGAAGCGCCCGGGGTCATGGGAGGACGAGCATTTCATCGAGAAGTTTTCGACTTATTTAAAGGTGGAAAATGACTCCGATGTGAAGCTTCAGAAATACAACATACATCCGGCTTCAAATGTTTCCTTCCGCAGCCTTAAGGATGATACGGAGTTATTTGAAAACAGGATAGTATTCTATGACGGGAACGCCAATATTGACAGTGCAGGCAGACACGCCATTTCAGACGAATCCATAAAAATACCGGGCGACCCCGTAAAGCAGTGGTATTTAAGCATAGGCACGAATAAACGTGTGCCGGTATATCTTGACGGGGAGACTATTGCATATGATGATGACGGTAAAAATAAGACCCTTGTGGTTTCCGAAGGCAATACAAACGCCTGGAGATTCTACCTGCCGGCTGCGGCATCTTCAAATAATGTGACTTTCTATGCCGACTATGAGGAAGCCGTATCGACACTTACGGAAACCGGAAAAACGACCTTCGACATTAAAATGGCTCCTGTAAGACCAGTAGAATACACCGGAAAGGCACTTGTCACTACGACCTCCGGCAAAAATGGTTCAAGGAACATAGAACTTGTTATAAAGGATGCCAAAGGAAATGTCCTTACCGAGGGGACAGATTATACGGTTTCGTATAAAAACAATAAGAACGCGGCAGGGCCGTCCGCAGGGAAAAAGGCACCCACCCTTATCATAAGCGGTAAAGGGAAGACTTATAAGGGACTTAAGGCAACGGCGCAGTTTACGATTCTTCCCGCAGATCTGCGATATGCACAGGTGGCTGCGAACAGGCAGTTCGTACCGTTTACCAGCGGAGGCAAGATCAGCGTAACGACGACCTTAAAGCTTCCCAGCGGGGTAAAGATACCTGCAAATCAGCTTGAAGTGAATTATTATGACGACGGCAACAAACTGACAAAAGAAGAAATAAAGCAGTTATATAAAGGCAATGAAGCAAGGGATATCGAAATATGCGTATACGCCAAGGCTCCTAAGAGCGGCGCTAAAAACTATCGGATAGGAAGCGCTGCGCCCGCAATCTATGTTACGGCTTATCCAAAGGGCAGCAAGAGCCTTGCCTTGTCTCTAAGCAAGTCAAAGCAGGCATTTGAAGAGAATAAGACCTATAAGGTTGCCGATATAGTAGAAAGCGTGCTTAAAAAGACTTCCTTAAAGGTAGGAAAGACAAAGGTTGATGTCTCAAAACTCACGGGGGTAAAGGCTTATTATGATAAGAACCTTGTATATCCTGTGGCTGAGAACGGAGCCCTGATCGACCGGGCAGGCACCTATTACCTTGCCTTTGAGCTTAATGACGAGGCTGCAAGGGCATTAAAGGTATATAAGCCGACAGTAAAGAAATTCCAGATGACCGGCAAGAAGCTTGTAAAGGGTAAGACTAAGATAGACGCGAAAAAGAGCACGCTCTCCTTTAACGGAAGCGCTCAGAGCGTCGCTGTAAATGTCCTTATAGACATGAATAAGCTAAAGGCAAGCGAAATGCTTGTTACATATACCACAAGGGATGGAAGCACCTACGAGGGCACTGTGGGATATGCTGCGAATGAAGCTAAATACGGTGTCAAATATGATTACACTATCAATAATGCCGGAGTCCTCGTTCTTTCAGATATAGACAACGGTGCCAAGGGTTCGTACACGCTGACCTTTAAGGGTATGAATGACTATACCGGAAGCTTTAAACTTACATATAAGGTGAAGTGAGCAGTTTTATTAAAGGGGCTGTAGCAATAGTGAATATTCAGAGCCATTTGAATATTTACTATACGCTACAGCCCCTCTCGCTACGGCGGCATTTCTAGTGTAGCGTTTCACTTTGTCAGATTTTTAATCGTTCCGATCTTCG
>CAMNBW010000266.1 GCA_946533525.1 uncultured Lachnospiraceae bacterium | reverse complement strand
CTCGTGAGCTCGTCCACGACCTTTGACTCCGCTGCGTTCTCATCCTTCAAAAACTGTGCAAAGGCCTTTTCCCTGAGCTTCTCCTGGGCTTTCCGCTCCTTCATTACCTCTTCGAGCTCCGCGCGCTTTTTATCCAGAATATTTTTTTCCCGTAAAACTGCCTTCTCCTGATCCGCTATGAGATACTTCATGGTCGTAATACCCTCGGAGGCGTGCTTAAGGTCCATGGCCTTAAGGCTCCCCCCGGACATATCCCGGATCTCCTGCTCTATGAGCTCCTTCTGCCTTATGAGAGCATCCCTCTTCTCCTCCTCGCGGTTTAGCGCCGCCCTTTGGGAAGCATAGGCCATTCTGGCCTGAGTCTCAAGCTTCTCCTTAAGGTCAAGGATATTCTGCATACGGTAAATAAACTTTGACATAAGCCCTTTGCCCTCTAAAACAAGTCTTTACGTCCCTACATCAGGAAGCGATCACCTGCGGAGCCCCGCTGTCTTCAAAAAGCCCCTTAAGGAGGGAGAGTTCTTCTTCAAAGGTGAACTTCGCATTAACATCCTGCATCAGGTAATCATTTACTGCATCTATCTTAAGTATCGCCTCGTCTATCTTCGGGTTGCTGCCCTTCTGATAGGCGCCTATATTTATAAGGTCCTCGGCCTCCCTGTAGGTGGCCAGTATGTTCTTGAGCCTTCCCGCAACGGCCTTATGCTCCTTGGTTGCGATCTGTCCCATACACCTTGAAATGCTCTGGAGAACGTCTATGGCGGGATAGTGATTCTGGTGGGCTATCTGCCTTGAGAGCATGATATGGCCGTCCAGAATTGAACGGGCCGTATCGGTTATGGGCTCGTTAAAATCATCGCCGTCTACAAGCACGGTATAAAGCCCGGTGATGGAGCCCGTGGCCCCGTTGCCCGCCCTCTCAAGGAGCTTCGGCATCTCCGCATAGACCGAGGGCGGATAGCCCCTTGTAACGGGAGGCTCGCCGCTTGCCAGCCCGATCTCCCTTTGCGCCATGGAAAAACGGGTCAGAGAATCCATCATCAGAAGCACATCCTTCCCCTGGTCCCTGAAATATTCCGCCACGGCGGTGGCCGTCTGAGCCGCCTTCTTACGTACAAGGGCCGGCTTGTCTGAGGTCGCAACTATGACCACGGAGCGCTTCATTCCCTCTTCGCCGAGGTCTCGCTCTATAAATTCCCGGACCTCCCTGCCACGCTCCCCGATAAGGGCGATGACGTTTATCTGGGCCTGGGTGTTTCTTGCGAACATTCCCATGAGGGTGGATTTTCCGACGCCGGAGCCCGCAAATATACCTATTCTTTGTCCCTTGCCTATGGTCATTATGCCGTCCACAGCCTTGACCCCAAGGGGCATTATATCCTTTATTATCACCCTGTCCATGGGGTCGGGAGGCGCCTGCTCCACGGAATATTCGGTGCCGTGGATCTCCAATCCCTCTTCGGTAGGCCGGCCGAGGCCGTCAAGAGTCTTTCCCAGAAGCTCGTCGCTTACGGTGACCATAAGGGGGTGGCCGAGGTTAACAACCATGCAGCCCGCACCTATACCGTTGGTCTCCTCATAGGGCATGAGCAGGGTCTTCTGCCCCTTAAAGCCTACGACCTCCGCATGTATGGGAGGGCGGGAATCGTCCTCGGGGATTATCTGGCACATATCCGCAAGCTTCGCATCCGGGCCGTTGGATTCTATCGTAAGTCCTACGACGTTTACCACCTTGCCGAGCTTGCGGTAAAAAGTCATTCCCCTGATCTTGTTGTATTTTTCCATCGATATGGTCATATTATGTAAACCTTATTCTCCTCCCTCGCCTTCACGCCCCGAGTAGGACAGAAGCCGCAGCTCCCTTCTAAGACCTGCCAACTGGGTTTCAAGCGAGCAGTCAAATATTCCGGAATCGGTCTCTATGAAACACTCATTGGGTTTTAACGTTACATCCTCCACTATCTCCGCGCTGTCCGACCCGGATATGCCCTCGAGAAGCTCCTTTTTCTGCATGGACACAAAGCCGTAGTCGTTGGCCGATACGTGGATTATCATATTTCTTCCGCCCTCGATATTCTTAAGGGCGTCCTGTATTAAATAAAAGATGACCTCTTTCTGTTCGGCAAAATTTACGTGGAAAATATGCTCATATATCCCGGTCAGGGTTTCGATGAACATCGGCTCGAGCTCATCCACGCGCCGCTCGAAGTCAGCCTGCAGCTCAGCCTCTTCCTGCAAAAGCTGCTGCTTCATGCTCTCGACCTCGGCCATGCCTGCCTGATACCCCTCGTCATGGCCCGCCGCGAGACCTTCGTTTCTGCCTTCCTCCATTGCCTGGGCTTTTAGCTGCTCCGCCTGATTCTTAGCGTCGGCAAGGATGGCCTGGGCCTGCTCCTCGGCCTCTGCAAGGATGGCGCTGACGTCCACCTGCGGCTCGGGCTCGGGTTCCGGCTCCGGGGGAGGCGGCGGGGCGGCATCCGCCTTTATCACATTGCTTATCGGGTTGCCCTCTTCGTCAAATTCCTCTGCCCCTTCCACAAGGCTGCTGACGTTTACGGCGCTTAAGCCCTCGGAAAAACCGTCGGCGGAAACAGTGCCGTCCCCGCCGACTATCTTTGATAACTCTTCCAAACGCTCTGCGATCTTTTTATTGGAATTAATGACAAGCTTCTCTTCCTGAACGTCGACAAACTGTCTTTTATATATACTAGACAACGATCTCGTCTCCTCCGCCTCTGGAAATAACGATCTCTGCAGAGTCCTCCAGCTTCCTTATGATATTTACTATCTTCTGCTGGGCCTCTTCCACGTCCTTCATACGAACGGGACCCATGAAGTCCATATCCTCCTTTATCATCGCCGCCAGACGGCTGGACAGGTTGTTGAAGATCGCGGTCTTGACCTGATCGTTGGCGCCCTTAAGCGCAAGGGACAGGTCGGAATTGTCCACATCCCGCAAAACTCTCTGTATCGCACGGTCGTCCAGAAGCAGGATATCCTCGAA
>CAMNBW010000265.1 GCA_946533525.1 uncultured Lachnospiraceae bacterium | reverse complement strand
AATATCTATGATCTTTTAAACGAAAGAGGTTACATCGCTCAGGCGACGGACGAGGAAGCCATAAGAAGAGAGCTTGGAAAGCGCCCTATGTCCTTTTATATAGGCTTTGACGCTACTGCGGACAGTTTAACAGCAGGTCATTTCCTGACGATAATGGCTATGATGCATATGCAGAAGGCGGGGCATAAGCCCGTTGCCCTTATCGGAGGCGGAACCACGATGATAGGCGATCCCTCCGGCAAGTCGGATATGCGCTCCATGATGACGAGGGAGACGATAGACCATAACGCGGAATGCTTTAAAAAGCAGCTTTCGCGCTTTATCACCTTTGACGACGATCATGCCATAATGGTAAATAACGCGGACTGGCTCCTCAATATGAACTATGTGGAATTCTTAAGAGAGGTCGGAGTTCACTTTTCGGTAAATAAGATGCTGGCCGCGGAGTGCTATAAAAACAGGATGGAGAAGGGACTGACCTTCTTTGAATTCAACTATATGCTGATGCAGTCCTATGACTTCTATAAGCTCAATAAGGACTATAATGTGGAGCTGGAGCTGGGAGGAGACGACCAGTGGAGCAATATAATAGGCGGAGTCAACCTTGTAAGGAAGAAGGAGAATAAGGATGTCTACGGCTTTACCTTTAAGCTTTTGACAACCTCCGACGGGATAAAGATGGGTAAGACCATGAAGGGGGCGCTGTGGCTCGATCCTGATAAGACATCTCCTTATGAATTCTTCCAGTACTGGAGAAATATCGAGGATGTAAAGACTGAGGAGTGTCTTGCACTTCTTACCTTCCTTCCCATGGAGGAGGTCAGGGAGCTGGGAGCGCTTAAGGACGCCGAGATAAATAAGGCTAAGGAGATCCTGGCCTACGAGATAACAAAGACAGTTCACGGACAGGACGAGGCGGAGAAGGCAAGAAAGGCCGCGAAGGAAGTCTTTATGGGAGGCGGAAAAAGCGAGGATATGCCTACCACCGTCATCTCCAAAGCGGACCTGGAAGCGGGAAGGGATCTTATCTCTATTCTCGTGGACTGTAAGCTTGCAAAGAACCGCTCCGAAGGAAGAAGGTTAATAGAACAGGGCGGAGTTTCGGTGAACGAAGAGAAGGTTACGGATGTGAAGGCGACCTTTAATGTCTCGGATCTCGATGCAGACGGTAACCTTATAATACAGAAGGGCAAGAAGGTATTCCACAGGGTAGTGGCGCAGTAACAAGCGTTATCCAAAGCCTTTATTGAGGGACGAAGGGTACGACGTAACGCATGTTATTTATGTGAATAAGCTTTAATAACAATAGTTGTTGCCTGTGGATAAAAAATGTGAATCCTGTGGATATTGTGAATGAGCCTGAAGGAGAAGCTGCAAAATCGTAGTTCACAACAAAATATAGTTGTGGATAATAAGTGAAGAACACAAAATATAAAATGTGAATACTGTGAATTGTAAATTTTTGAAGGACGGGCTTCACACATGGATAGAGAAGTTATTAAGATCAAATATCACAGTGATGAGATAGAAAAGCTTAAATATATAGACGGAAAAAGCGACTGGATAGACTTAAGGGCAGCCGAGAATGTGAGCCTTAAAGCCGGGGATTTTGCCCTGATTAATATGGGCATTTCCGTTCAGCTCCCCAGGGGCTATGAGATGATCATAGCCGCCAGGAGCTCTACCTTTAAAAATTTCGGCCTTATCCAGACCAATGCCATCGGGGTAGTGGATGAAAGCTACTGCGGAGACGAGGATATTATTATGATGCCGGTGTATGCCACCAGGGATACCAGGGTGCAGATAAACGACAGGCTGTGCCAGTTCAGGATATTAAGGCATCAGCCCGAAATCGTATTCGAAGAAGTGGAAAGCCTTAATAATGCAGCCAGGGGCGGCTTTGGCTCTACGGGGAAAAACTGATGATAAGAAGAGCAGTTGACAGGGATCTCGAAGATATAGTGAAGCTCCTTTTACAGGTGCATAAAGTCCATTCCGACGCGCGCCCGGACATATTCAGGCCGGGCAGCAGGAAGTATAAGGATGAAGAGATCCTTCATATAATACATGACGACAATACTCCGGTCTGGGTCTTAACCGACGATGACGACAGCGTTTCTTTGGGCTACTGCTTCTGCGAGGTGCAGGAGACTAAGGGGAATGCCTCGCTTCAGGACAGGAAGGTTCTCTATATAGATGATTTGTGCGTGGATGAAAAGGCACGCAGGGGACATGTTGGAAGCAGGCTCTATGAATATGTTACAAAATGGGCTTCCGAAAACGGTTTCGATGCCGTAACTCTCAATGTCTGGAATTCAAATCCCGGTGCCATGAAGTTTTATGAAGCCATGGGTTTAAAACCCCTCAAGGTCACTATGGAGAACGTCATAAAATGATAGAAATCAGCGAAGCAGACGGCTGCGAAATATTTTTCGAGGATGCCGAAAAATACCTTGACGAAAACGAGTTCGAAAAAGCATATAATTCTCTTACGGACTACCGGAAAAAGCGTGTGGACGAATGTAAAAGGGACGAGGTAAAGCGTTTAAGTCTGGCTACCGGGAGCCTGATGGTAAGGGTTTTGCGTGAGTACGGAGTCGATCCCGAAAACGTTTGCATCGGGGAATTCGGAAAGCCCTTTCTGCCCGGAGGGGAGCTTTATTTTTCCCTCGCAAATGAAAATACCCAGGCTGTAATGGCAGTTTCGAAAAGGGACATAGGCTGTGACCTGGAGCGGGTTACCATGAGCCGCTATTCGCAGCTCATGGTAGATAACAAATACCTGCCGGGAGAAAAGGAATATATAAACAGTCTTCCCTTTGAAGAAAGACTTCTTCCCTTCTTCAGGGCATGGACGCAAAAGGAGGCCTACGGAAAGCTCCTCGGAACGGGCATTGGGGATGCGGTTCTACTGGATACGGCAATTATTCAAAACGGCAGCTTTGAAATGGGTTCCCGCTTCTTTAATATGAGTGAGTACCCCCATCCGGATCAAAATTATATAATAAGCGTCTGTCAGT
>CAMNBW010000264.1 GCA_946533525.1 uncultured Lachnospiraceae bacterium | reverse complement strand
AGGAGAAGGAAAAGACCCCGGTAAAAACGGATGACAGCGGAGCAAAGGCAGTAAAGTCGGGCTTTTGGTACGTTATTTCAAACGTGCTCCTTCGCGCGGTGGGGATAATTACCGCTCCGATATATACAAGGCTATTGACCACTGCCGAAACCGGCTACGCCAATAATTTCAACAACTACGTGACAATATTTACGGTGGTCACCTGCCTTTGCCTTATCTACAGCGTGGGTCGTGCAAAGCTGGATTTTAAGGAGGAATTCGACAGCTACATGTCCTCCATACAGACCTTATCGAGCGGCTTCGGAGCTGTAGTCCTGGCGGCGGTCATGCTCCTTTGTCCGGCTGAAGGGTGGCTGGGCTTTAGCAGGCTCATAATCTTCGCCATGTTCCTTGTGCTGACGATCTACCCTTCCGTAGATTATCTGCAGTATAAATACAGATTCGAGTACAGATATAAGGAGAATATAGCCATCTCCCTGATACTGACCGTAATGACTGTCCTAATGTCCATAGCCTTTATCCTTCTTATGCCAAAGAACAGGGGAGGGGCAAAGATACTAGGAACCGTGCTGCCGATGCTTTTGGTGGGGCTTTTCTGCTATATAAATATCCTTGCCAAAGGCAAGACCCTCTATAAAAAGGAGTATTGGAGCTATGCCTTAA
Organism: uncultured Lachnospiraceae bacterium; assembly: GCA_946533525.1. GTDB lineage: Bacteria > Bacillota > Clostridia > Lachnospirales > Lachnospiraceae > NK4A144. The sequence goes on along the minus strand of CAMNBW010000264.1, from coordinate 2,361 downwards.
AGATAGGCCTTCCCATGATACCCCACGGACTGGCCCTCATACTTCTGGCCAGGATGGATACCTCCATGATCTCCAGCATGTGTACCTATTCGGATGTCGGCCTCTATACCTCGGGCTATACCATTGGCACCCTTCTAATGTTCATAACAAACGCCGTAGGGAACGCCTGGCTCCCCTGGTTCAACGAAAGGCTCTACGAGGGGGATACCGTGGCGATACGCAGTAAAAATAAGCTGATGATGGAGCTGGGGTGCGCCCTGACCCTTATTTTCATAGGCTTTGCGCCTCTGGCGGTAAAGCTGCTCTATGCAAAAAGCTATTGGGAATCGATGTGGGTAGTGCCGGCGGTGGCCCTGGGAACCCTCTGTCAGTATTTTTATACAAACTACGTAAATCTCGAGCTCTTTTATAAAAAGACTGCACTGATAGCAGTAAATTCCATTATCGCCGCCTTTATAAACTATGGGCTGAACCGGTATTTTATAGCAAGATACGGTTATATCGCGGCGGCCTATACGACCCTGGCCGGGTATTTCTGCCTCATGTGCCTGCATTTTATATGCACGAGGTTTATCATGAAGAAAAAGGTCTATGCCGACGGCGCGTATTTTCTGATGCTGTCCCTGACAGTGGCGGCGGGACTGGTTATGGGGACACTTTACGAAAAGATCCTTTTAAGATACGCGGCGCTCCTTATCTTTACCGCGATTTTGGCAATAGTGAGAAGAGATGATATAATGAAAGGCATTGAGTGGATAAAGCACAGGCGCAGCCGGTGAAAGGCAGCAGCATATAAAAGAGGTCATATGAAGATACTTGCAGTGATCCCCGCAAGAGGGGGTTCAAAGAGGATACCGAGAAAAAATGTACGGCTTATGTGTTCCAAGCCGCTAATAATGTATTCCCTGGAAAACGCCAAAGCTCTGAAGGAGGAATACGATACGGATGTGGTGGTTTCCACTGACGATGAAGAGCTGCGGCTCATAGTCCGTGAAAACTGTGACGAGGTCATAATGCGCTCAGAGGAGCTCTGCCGGGACGAGGTGACCCTGGATCCGGTGATCTACGACGCAGTATCCCGGATGGAGGAAAAGCGGGGGCAGAAGTACGACATTATCATCACCATGCAGGCTACCTCCCCCACCTTAAAGAGCGAAACCTTAAAGAAGGCCCTTAAATTCTTTATAGACGGGGGCTACGACACCGTAATAAGCGCGGTGAACAAGCCTCATCTTTCCTGGACAAAGGACGGGGAAGGAAACATAGTCAAAAACTATGAGGAGAGGATAAATTCCCAGAAGCTTCCTCCGAATTTTCTGGAAACGGGGGGCTTCGTGATCTCAAGGCGGCCTGTCGTCAGCGAGAACAGCCGTATCGGGGAAAATGTGACAATTTACGAGGTCTCCGGGCAGGAGGCCGTGGATATAGATACCGACGAGGACTGGATAGTCGCCGAGGCCATATTAAAGCGCAAAAAGATACTTTTCAGGATAGTCGGGAAGGCGCCTTTAGGCACCGGGCATATTTACAGAACCCTGACCCTGGCCCATACCCTGATCGGAAACGATTTTCTCTTCGTTACCGACAGCGGCAGCAACATAGGAATAGAGAAGCTTAAGGCTTCCTTCTTTCCCTACAGGGTTGTGAGGGACGACGGGGAGTTTGAAGAGGTCTTAAAGGAATACAGGCCCGACATCATCATAAATGACCTGCTGGACACCGAAAAGGACTTCGTCAGGATGGAGAGGAAATACGCCGGACGGATAGTCAATTTCGAGGACGAGGGAGAGGGCGCCCTCTATGCGGACGTGGTCATAAATGCCCTCTATGAAAGGCACGAGCACAAGCTTTCCAACGTCTACGAGGGCTCCGATTATTATTTTATAAGGGACGAATTTTTGGACACCCCGAGAAAGGAATTTTCGGAAAAGTGCGAAAACATAGTCATCCTCTTTGGCGGCTCTGATCCCTCGAACCTCACCATGAGGCTCTACGAGATCTGCCAGGTGCTCCATAAAAAGATGCCCCATACACAGTTCCACTTTATCACGGGCATAGGCTACGCCCATAAGGACAAGGTGAGCGATATGCCGGAGTACAACATATTCGTCCATCACGACGTAAAGAGGGTAAGCGATTACATGAGACGGGCCGACCTGGCCGTAACCAGCCAGGGCAGGACCATATACGAGCTTGCCAGCATGGGTGTTCCCGCCATAGTCCTGGCCCAGAATGAAAGGGAGGCCGAGCACGTATTTGCCGGGATCCAAAACGGCTTTATCAACTTAGGCCTCGGGAAAACCACCGACGCCATAACCATAATAAAGACCATACAGTGGCTGGCGGAGACTCCCAATGTAA
>CAMNBW010000263.1 GCA_946533525.1 uncultured Lachnospiraceae bacterium | reverse complement strand
GCCCTTATACTGATTTTGGGGACTATCTGGACAGGAAAGAGCGCCAGCTCTGATACGGAACAGGCCGTACGAAATGTCAGCCTCCTATACCTTGAAGAGCTTGCCGGCAGAAGGGAACAGGTCATCGCCTCCACCTTAAATGACTATATAAAGGATATGGATGTAGCCATAGGCCTTCTCACCCCTGAGGATCTTAGCTCTACGGAAAGCCTCCAGGCCTATCAGCTTCATATGAAGCAGCTTTACGGTCTGGAAAAGTTTGCTTTCGTGGACGAGAACGGGCTTATCTATACCTCGAGGGGCACCAGGACCGACATCGACCAGTATGCCTTTGACTACGAATCCCTGTCGGGGGCGGAGGTCTCCCTGAAGAACGCCGACAGCGACAATACAAAGGTAGTCATCGCCGTACCCACAGACCGCCTTCCCTTTGAGGGACACTATCTTTTGGTCTGCTTCATGGAAATAGATATGGAGCAGATGCTTGAAAATATCTCACTTCAGTCCGGTACCAACAATACCACCTTCTGCAATATCTATACCTCTGACGGGTACTCGCTTTCCAATACGGTACTGGGAGGCCTGGCCAGCGAGGACAACCTCCTTGCCGCCATGGAAAACGCCGACTACGAGGGCGATTACAGCATAGAAAAGCTCCGGGAGGATTTTAATAAGGGCAATACGGGCGTGGTTTCCTTTACCTACAACAATATCAGGGAGACTATGTATTATGTGCCTGTCCACCGGACAGACTGGATGCTCACATACCTTATCCGGGAGAGCATCATAAGCGAGCAGATCGACGCCATTTCCCAGGGCATAGTGTCAAGGAGCATGGGACTGGCCTTCCTTATCACACTGGTGCTGGCCGGAGTCTTTGTGGTTATCGCCATTCAGACGAGAAAGGCTGCAAAGCTCGAGATAGAGCAGGAGACGGCGGAGACCATGCAGCAGGAGCTGGAGGAGAGGATAGCCCTTCAGGACGAGCTTTTGGAGCAGGAAAAGAAGCGGGCCCAGTTGGACAGCATGATAACGGCCCTGGCCTCCGATTACAGGAGTGTGTATTATGTAAACCTTGACGGAGATTACGCCATATGCTACAGGAATGAAAACTCCGACGACGACATATCCCAAAATGACAGGTTTAAATTCTCCAATGTCTTTGTCCGCTATGCCAAAGACCATGTTGCGGAGGCCTACCGCGAACAGTTCCTTGAGTTTATAAAGCCGGAAAATATCCGCAAGGCCCTTAAGGACAGTCCCCTTATCGCCTTCAGGTACCTTGTGGTCAAGCAGGGGAACGAAAGCTACGAGATGCTGCGTATGGCCGACGTGAAAAATACCGATGAGGCTTCCGACGGCCTTATTCACGCAGTGGGCGTAGGATTTACGGACATAGATGAGGAAATGCGGGAATCCCTGGCGAGGAGCCAGGCTCTCTCCGATGCCTTAAAGACGGCGGAGGAGGCCAGCAAGGCCAAGACCACCTTCTTGTCGAGCATGAGCCACGAGATACGTACACCCATGAATGCCATTATAGGTCTCGACACCCTGGCCTTAAACGAGCCCGATATTTCGGCTTCTACAAAGGATTATCTGGAAAAGATCGGAAACAGCGCCCAGCACCTTCTTAGCCTTATAAATGACATCCTCGATATGTCCCGTATAGAATCCGGCCGGATGATCCTTAAAAACGAGGAATTTGCCTTCTCGAAGCTAATCGAGCAGATCAACGTCATTTTCAGCGGACAGTGCCAGGAGAAGGGGCTTGAGTATAACTGCCGCATCAACGGGCATTTAAGCGATTATTATATCGGAGACAGCATAAAGCTTAGGCAGGTATTGATAAATATTCTCGGAAATGCCGTAAAATTCACCCCTGAGGGCGGAAGGGTAGAGCTTAGCGTGGAGAAGACCGGCGGCTTCGACGAACAGAGCGCCCTGCAGTTTAAGATAAGCGATACCGGCATCGGCATGAGCAAGGAGTACCTGCCGAAGCTCTTTGATACCTTCAGCCAGGAAAATTCAGGCTCTACAAATAAATACGGCAGCTCCGGCCTCGGCATGGCCATAACGAAGCGGATAGTGGAGATGATGAACGGCGAGATAGAGGTGGAGAGCGAAAAGGGTAAGGGCACCACCTTTACCGTAAACATCACCTTAAGGGACTCCGACCGGAAGCTTTCGGAAAATGGGGATAATCTTGAGATCCATCCCCAGGATATGAAGGTGCTCGTTATAGACGACGATCCCATCGCCTGCGATCAGGCCCGGCTCGTGCTTTCCCAGTCCGGGATAGAGGCGGAAACGGTGCAGTCGGGAGGAGAGGCGGTTGAAATGGTCAAGCTTTCACAGGCCCGGCAGACCCCCTACAACCTTATCATCGTGGACTGGCAGATGCCGGAGATGGACGGGGTGGAAACCGCCCGCCAGATACGCTCGATCATCGGAAAGGATACGGCGGTCATTATCCTTACCGCCTATAACTGGGACGATATTTACGAGGAGGCAACGGATGCCGGCGTGGACAGCTTTATAGCGAAGCCCCTCTTTACGGAAAATCTTTTAAATGAACTCAAAAACGTTTTAAAGAAAAAGAAGGAGACCTCGGATTCCGGGAACCAAAAGGCCGAGCTGGAAGGGCGGCATGTGCTTCTGGCAGAGGATATGCCTATAAATGCGGAGATCATGACACAGGTTCTGTCCATGCGAAAGATCGAAAGCGACCTTGCGGTAAACGGTAAGGAGGCCGTTGATATTTATAATTCCAAACCGGAGGGGTATTACGACGCTATCCTTATGGATATGCGGATGCCCGAGATGGACGGGCTTACCGCATCCAAGACCATAAGGGCGGCCGGGCGGTCGGATTCGACCTCCATACCGATTATCGCCCTTACGGCCAATGCCTTTGACGAGGATGTGCAGCAGAGCCTTCAGGCGGGGTTAAACGCTCATTTAAGCAAGCCGGTGGATCCTGAGATACTCTTTGAAACCCTGGAGCGGCTTATCAGATAATATATGATTGTGC
>CAMNBW010000262.1 GCA_946533525.1 uncultured Lachnospiraceae bacterium | reverse complement strand
CAGCTAATCGGGTTAACGGCGACCCCACGCGAAGATGTTGACCATGACACCTACAAATTTTTCGAGATGGAAGACAGGGTTCCGACCCATGTTTACACTTATAGCGAAGCATTGGCAGAAGGGTATCTGGTTCCGTATCACAGCATTATCACGGACAGTGTATTCCAGTCGGAAGGGATAACTTACGATGACCTTTCTGAAGAGGACAAGCAGCGATATGAGGATGACTTTGCCGAGGATAGCGAGATGCCGCCTGCATTCATTCCGCCTTCCGAAATAAATAAGAGGATCTTCAATGAGCAGACGATAGACCGGGTGTTGCAGGAGGTCATGACCCGAGGTATGAAGGTGGCCGGAGGGGATAGAATAGCAAAGACTATTATCTTTGCTCAGAATAAAAAACATGCCGAGGCAATCCTTAAGAGGTTTAGAAAGCTCTATCCTGAATATGATGACCATTTCTGTCAGAGGGTTATTTGTGATGACAGCGCTTCCGATGCCACGATAAGAAAGTTTAAGCAGCCTGAGTCCCCTAATCCATATAGTCTTGACCAGGAAAAAGAACCTCATATTGTCATATCTGTTGACATGATGGATACCGGGGTCGATGTGCCCCATATCGGGAATCTTGTCTTTTTCAAAATGGTCCGCTCTAAGACCAAATTCTGGCAGATGATGGGAAGAGGAACCAGGAAGTGTCCGGGAATGGAATGCTATGATTTCCTGGACGGAGCTTATACAGACAAAAGGCGGTTCTTCGTCTTTGATTATTGTAATAATTTTACCTTTTTCAAAGAAAATCCCCAGGGAATTGAAGCCCGGTATGTGCCTTCAATATCAGAGGAGATATTCTGTAAAAAGGTAGATATCATTAAGGGCCTGCAGCAGGGGGTTTATGCGGATGACCGATATAGGGCATGGCGTCGGGAGCTGCAGGATGAGACCTATTCCCAGATCCTTGAATTAGAGGACAAGGTGAAGTCAAGGATAGATATAAAGCTGGAGCGCCAGTATGTCAACAAATATCTCAATAAGGAGCAGCTTAATATTATCGACGAAACAAAGCGGGGAGAGCTTTCTGAGCACATTGCGATGCTTATTGCTGTCCACGATAAGGATGAGGCGGCAAAACGCTTTGATAACTTCATTTATGGAATGGTTTTGGCCTCGATGGAGTCCGGTCACGTAAGCCAAAGATGCGCCAGAAGCCTGCGGAGTGTCGGACGGGGGCTTGAGTCGATAGGTGCTGTGGATTCTGTTAAACCACACCTTAATCTGATCCTGGAGATACAGAAGGAGAGTTTCTGCGACTCTAATGACATTTTGAAATTCGAGGAAACAAGGAGGAGACTGAGAAGCCTTATCAAACTTATTCCCAAAGGAGAAAAGAAGGTAATTGAAACGAGCCTCACGGATCCGGTTATCAGACATGAGGAGGGTGTTGTGCTGGATGACGGGTATGATTTTGAAGATTACAGGCTCAAGGTTAATAATTACATCAATAAGAACAAGAATACCCTTGTCATACATAAACTGATGCACAATCAGCCGCTGTGCAAGGCTGATTATAAGGAATTGGAGCGCATACTGACCGAGGAGCTGGGTAGCCGTGATGATTACGAACGGGAATTTGGAGACACCCCGTTCGGGCTTCTTGTCCGGAAAATTGCAAAGCTGGACCACAGTGCTGCGATGGAAGCCTTTTCAAGCTTTATCAATGAGGAGAACCTGAATGCCCAGCAGATTGATTTTGTGCAGAAGATTATAGCCCACGTTGAACAGAACGGATATATGGAGGATACCGGGGTGTTGTTGAAGGCGCCATTTGACAAGCCTAAATCCTTTGTCAGCCTTTTTGGTGTTTCCCAGCAGAAAAAGCTGATGGAAGCTATAAAGAATATTCAGAAGAACGCAGAAGTTGTGGCATAGGAACGGTACAGTTCCATAGTAGATCACGTCTTGAATAAATAGGAAATTTAAGGCATAAAGCTTTAAGCGCAATAAAGTCTTTTGACCCTGGCAATACCCCGGATTGTTCCACTGCTAACGCAACTCCTGCAAAAAATAACAAAACTGAAACATTTCTGAAACAAAACTGAAACCCTGTTTTTGTAATATCACTTAAAACAAGCGATATATACAAAGGCAGGGTTTTTTATTATGAAAAAAGCAATCTTACTGGTGGGGCTTCTAGCAGTTATGTTAACCGGATGCGCGGCAAAGAAGCAGGCGGAAACAGCGGACCAGACGGTTTCGGTCAAGGCCATGGAGGTCTCTCCCGGGGTACTAACGACCGAGGGCACTTATATCGGAGTTATTGAAAATACCGAGGCCGTGGAGCTCGTAAGCCAGGTAACGGGAACCATTAAGGAGGTCAACGTCTCCGTAGGCGACACCGTATCCCAGGGCAGCGTTCTCGCCCGTTTTGACGACACCTCCGCCAGAATAGACCTGGAAACCGCCCAGGCCGGGGTAAAGAGCGCCGAGGGGAGCCTGCGGAGCGCACAGAAAAGCGTCGAGAGCGCCCAGACCGGCTACAACTCCGCCATGATAAGCGGCAATAATCAGCTCGGCCCCAGCCATCACCTGTCCGACTATCAGAGTCAGATGAATATAAAATCCATCGAATCCAACATCGCCTATCAGGAGGACAAGATCCGCACCTATAAGGAGACCACCCTGCAGGAAGCCATAGACGATGTGGACGAGTACGAGGACAAGAAGAAAAAGGCGAAAAAAGAGGGTAATGACGCGGCCTACGAGGAATACAAGGCTAAGCTCGAGTCGGCGGAGGATGCCCTGGAAAGCGCCGAAAAGGGCTTAAAGGACCTGGAGTACACCTATAAGTCCACGATAAACAGCTATGAGACCGCAGTGGGCTCCCGGGACAGCACTCCCGGGGTTGGGTCGGTGTTTATGGTTATTCTGTAAAATTTATAAATATTTTAGCACTCACCGCTTGACAGTGCTAATAATTCGATTTTATAATCTCCTCACACGCGAAACTCTGCACTAAGATTCGCTGAAATTAAGATGTA